>CAXNGL010000077.1:0-10961 GCA_964201515.1 Burkholderiales bacterium | reverse complement strand
GGAACACCGCTTGCACGTGGACCACGGAAAAACTGACACAGGTGTCTATTCTGTGGCGGCTTTTAGGGGCCCCCTTTGCATCGCCGAGCAGCGCAGATGGCGCCAGGGTTTCGGCGAGGACTGTCTGAGCAGGCCGCAGCGCGGCCTGCGAGTTCCGCAGCCGCTGGTGCCAGCGAGCAGCGCAGGGCAGTCGCCGCAGGCGACCGATGCATCGGGGGTGTGCTTTTCTCTGGTTACTCTCTTTTGCACAAGCAAAAGAGAGTAACTCGCCGTCAGGCGAAACCCTGACCGTCAATTGACTCGCCGTCAGGCAAAATGAATTTGTTCAGCCAACAGAAGTTCCAATCGACAAGGAGCAACACAATGCCAAATCCCAAAATCGACAACCCATTCCTCCTCGACTACGCCGCCATCCGCGATGTGCAGGAGCGCTACTTCATGGCCGTGGATCGCGGCGACGTGGCAGGCGTTCGCGACTGCTTCACCGATGACGTGCATGCGACTTACCACATGAAGCCGGTGATGCTCGGCCTGGATGCCATGATGGACCAGACCATCCTGCCGTTCTTCGAGCGATTGAAAAAGGCCGAGGTGAAGGTGTCGACCCACTTCATGGGCAACTTTCGCATCGAGCGGCTGGAGGGTGATGTTGCCGAGAGCGAGGTGTACGCCATCGCCACCCATGTCCTGCCCGATGAGTCAGGCAAGGCGCACAGCATGCTGCGCACGATCAGCCTGCGCTACCTCGACCGGCTGAAGCGCACCCATTCCGGCTGGAAGGTTTGCATGCGCGTGCAGACCCTGGACTGGGCCTGCGAAATTCCCGCCACCAACGCCACGCCGCTGGCGCAGCGGGTGATGTCGCTGAAGTAGCTGCGCCAGTCCCGCTTTGCGCCGTTGCCTCTTGCGCCGCTAGTCGAGCTTCGCGCCCGAGTCGGCGGCAATCCTGCCCCAGCGCCTGACCTCGTCGGCGAAGAACCGGCCGAACTGTTCGGAGGTCAGCGTTGGCACTTCGGAGCCGTTATTGAGCCAGACCTGCTTCAGCTCCGGGGTGTTCATGGCCTTCTGCAACTCGGCGTAGATGCGGTCATTGGTCGCCTTGGGTGTTCCCTTGGGAACCCACATTGCGTACCACGTGGATACTTCGTATCCCGGCAGGCCTGCCTCGGATGCGGTTGGCAGGTTCGGGAATGCGGGTGAACGTTTTGCCGCCGCCACGGCGATGGCCTTGATGCGTCCGCCGCGAATATGCGCTGCCGACGAGCCCAAGCCGTCGAACAACAAGTCGATCTGGCCGCCGATCAAATCCTGCAGCGCCGGGCCGGCGCCCTTGTAGGGCACGTGGGTGATCTCGGTTTTCGAGAGCTGCTTGAAGAGTTCGCCGGCGAGATGGTGCGAGGTGCCGCTGCCAGCCGACCCGTAGTTGACCTTCTTGCCGTTGACCCTGAGGTATTCGATTAGTCCCTTGAGGTCGTCGGCGGCGATGTTCTTCGGATTGGCGACGATCACCTGTGGTGGCGTGGCGACCAGCGCGGTGGGGACGAAGTCCTTTTCCATGTCGTAATCGAGCTTCGGGTACATGGCCGGCGCGATGGCGTGGTGCGCCGCGCCCATGAACCAGGTGTAACCGTCGCCCGGCGCCTTGGCCGCAATCGACGCGCCGATGGTGCCGCCGGCACCGCCGCGATTGTCGACTACCACGGCCTGCCCGAGCTGTTTCGTCAGTTGCGCAGCCAGCGGCCGCGCGAAGGCATCGGTGCCGCCGCCAGGCGGGAAGGGCACGATGATGGCGAGAGGCTTGACCGGCCAGACTTGTGCCCGTGCGGGCCCCGGGGCAATGGGAAGCAGCGCCAGTAGCCACAGTAAAAGTACCGACGGTGTGTTGCTCGCGCTGTCGCGCAATCGAATCCCGGGATGAATTTGCATGCCGAACCCCTTCCAGAAGCAGCCGTTGCACCGCACATTGTTTGTGCAGTCTACGCCTCAGGGTGGCGGGTTGCCTGGCAACGGGCAATTGCAGGGATAATGGCGACACGGGCCCGAGCCCGGACGGAATCAGCATACTGCGAGGCTGCAATGAAAAAAATTCTCTTGTCACTGGTGGCGCTGGTCATCGTTCTCGCCGTCGCGGCGGGAATCTGGCTCTATTCGTCACTCGATTCGCTGGTGCTCGCGGCCATCGAGAAATACGGGCCGGAAATGACCCAGACCACGGTGAAGGTGGCCCGGGTCAAGATCTCGCCGACCGATGGCAGCGGCGCAATAGGCGGACTGCGCATCGGCAACCCCAAGGGGTTCAAGACCGACCATGCAGTGAATGCCGGGTCCATCGAGCTTGGCGTGGACCTGGGCAGCCTGACGCGCGACGTGATCGTGATCAGCAGGATCGCGGTTCTCGCGCCCGACATCAACTACGAAACATCGGATGCCGGCAGCAATTTCGACGTCATCCAGAAGAGCGTGCAGGACTATGTGAGTCGCACTGTGGGAAAGAGCGATCCTGCCGCCAAGGACAAGCAGCCGGCGAAAAAACTGATCGTCGATGCGCTGTCGATCCGCGATGCGAAAGTGAGCTATGCGCCGGCACTGTTGCAGGGGAAGTCCATCACCTTGTCGCTGCCGAATATCGAATTGCGCAACATCGGTCGCGCCAAAGGCGGTATCACCTCAGGGGAACTCGCCTCCGAGATTGTCGGCGTGCTGAAGGGGCAACTGGTTCACGCCGTGTCGCAGTCGGTCAAGGGGGTCGCGGAAGCCGTAGGCAATGCAGCCCAGGGCGTGGGGGACAAGGTCAAGGGGCTGTTCAAGTAGGGGCGAAAATTAGTATCAGATTTGGAGTAGTGACCACGTCTTCCTTGAGAATATCTCATGGATATGATCAGCAATGTCCGATGGCCGCAGCCCGTAGCCCTGTCAACGCGGTCGGATGAGCACGCTGCCGGTGTCATCCAGCCGCGCGTCGAAGCCGGGTGGCACGACGATGGTGGATTCGGACTCCTCGATCAGCAGCGGTCCGGGCAGGGGTGTTGCCCCCAGTTGGTAGCGCGCAATGATCGGCGTCATGTGCGCGCCGAGCGCGGGGCCGAAGTACATTTCGCGCCGGGTGGCCGGCGGCACGCCGGTCGATGGCACGGTGACGAAGCTGCGCGCCAGTTCGCGAAAACGCAGCGGCGGTGCGCGCAGCGCCACGCGCACCCGCAGGCCGGTGACTTCGATCGACTCGTCTTCGGCGGCGTGTCCCCGCGCCAGCTGGTGCGCGCGGTGAAATCCCCGGATGAGTTCGCTGGCCCGTCCCGTTGGCCCGCCCGCAGTGGCGCTGTCGGGCATGGCGATGCTGAGCGTCGCGGATTGCCCGACGTATTGCACGCTGGCAAAGGCTTCCACCACCGGCGCCTGTGCATGCGGATGATGGCGTCCCAGCTCGGCCGAGGCCTCTGAGGCCAGCGCTGCGACGTCGCGTTCCAGGGCCTGCATGGATTGCCCGGGTGCTTGCGCGTCGAAGACGACGCGACAGCTGCCGATGCGGGTAACCGCCACATCCGAAAACAGCAGGCCCAGGCTGCTGAACAGCCCCGGGGCGATGGGCACCGCGACTTCCGGCATTTCCAGTTCCGTGGCCAGCGCCGCCGCATGCAGGCCGCCGGCCCCGCCGAATGACACCAGCGTGAACTGGCGCGGGTCGTAGCCGCGCTCGACCGACACGGCGCGCACGGCGCGGCGCATGGTGGCGGTGGCGACGGTGAAGATTCCGTAGGCCGCATCACGCTCTGAGACCGCCAGCTTTGTCGCCAGCGCCGACACGGCCTGGTGCGCGAGATCGCGATGGATGCGCTTCTTGCCGCCGGCGATGGCATCCGGATTGAGGTAGCCGAGCACGACGTGCGCATCGGTGACGGTGGCCTCGGTGCCGCCCAGCCCGTAGCAGGCCGGGCCGGGGTTGGCGCCGGTGCTCTTGGGGCCGACGCGCAGCGCTCCGCCGCCATCGATCCAGGCGATGGAGCCGCCGCCCGAGCCCACTTCGGTGAGGTCCACGCAGGCGGCGCGCACCACGTGGCCTGTGCCGCGCATGAAGCCCGAGCCGCGATTGATGGCCGCGCCCACTTCCAACTCGTCGTTCAGCGCCACATGATGGTCCTTGACCAGGCAGGCCTTGGCAGTGGTGCCGCCCATGTCGAAGGCGATGATGGCCGAGCGTCCCATTTGTTCGGCCAGGCGCGCCGCCGCTACCACGCCCGCCGCGGGCCCGGACTCGATGATGAGGAAGGGCCGCTCGCGCACCATGGCGGCGCTGGCGGTGGTACCGTCGGATTGCATCACCTGCGGCTGCGGCGTCACGCCGATGGCGGCCAGCGACGTCTCCAGTTGCGTCAGGTAGTCGTGCACGATCGGCAGCAGGAAGGCATTCACCACCGTGGTGCTGGTGCGCTCGAACTCCTTGGGCTCGGGGGCGAGCTCGGATGAGCAGGTGAGCCGCAGGCCGGGCAGCGCGGCGGCGATGCGCTTGGCCACCTGCCGCTCGTGCGACGGGTTGGCGTAGGAATTGATGAGGCAGATCGCCACCGCGGCGACGCCCGCGCCGCGCAAGGTGGCGATGCAGGCGTCGATGTCGGCCTCATTCAGGGGCTCGACCATGGCGCCTTGGGCATCCATGCGGCCGCCGACTTCCAGCCGCAGTTCGCGGTCGACCAGCGGCGCTGGCGGCTCCCAGTTGAGCTCGTACAGGTGCGGCCGGCGCGCGCGACGCAGTTCCAGCACGTCGCGGAAACCGCGCGTGGTAATGAGGGCGATCTTCTGCGAAGTTTCCTCGAGAATGGCGTTGGTGGCCACCGTGGTGCCGTGCACGAAGGCGCTGATGCCCGCGCGCGCGGCATCGGACAGGCTGTCGCGCAGGCCGCTGGTGATGGCGCGCGAGTAATCGTCCGGCGTGGAGAGGAGCTTGACGCGTTCGAGTTTGTCGTCGGGGGTCAGGATGACGAAGTCGGTGAAGGTGCCGCCGATGTCCACGCCGACGCGCCAGGTGTTTGATGCGCTGCCGGAAGGCGTGCGGTCCCCCATCTCAGGCACCCCTTGCGGGCGCGCTGCTGGCGACCTGCGCAGTACTGCTTCCGGAGACGCCTGCCGCGTCTTTTACCGGGATGCCGTAACCGCCGCCGGTCGAGAGCTGGCAGCGTAGCGTGTCTCCCGCGTTGAGTTTGAACAGGCCGATGGCGGGGACCGATTCCCATGTCGCCCCGCCGCGGCGGCGCACCTGCGCGAGCGCGGGCGTGCCGGCATGCCCTCCGACCACGCCGGGCGCCGTGTGCACGTCGCGAATGAGTTCCTGGTTGACCGTGGTGTCGTCGTTGAGCGCGACATACTCGCGCACCACGCCGGCGGCGCTGGCGTGCAGGCCGGTGCCGCGCACGTCACTGGCCAGCGCGTATTCGCTGACGCGCAGCGGGAATTGCTGCTCGATGGTCTCGACCGGAATGTTGGCGGCGTTGACCAGCGGGTGCGACAGCCCGGGCACGCCTTCGCCCATGGGACGCCCGCCCCAGCCCGGCCCGAGGTAGTCGAGGAACACCCAGGCCTTGCCGCCGTCCTTCTGTGCGCGCTGACCGGAGAAGAAGATTGCGCCGCGCCCGCCGGGCGCCGCCGGCAACTGGCCCGGCACGAGGTTGGCCATCGCCGCCATGGCCACGTCGTTGAGGCGGCACACCGTGGAGCCGCGCGCGCTGACGCCCGCCGGGTACTGCGCATTGATCAGCGAGCCTTCGGGCACATCGAACTCCAGGCAGCGATAGAACCCGTCGTTGACCGGGATGTCCTCGGAGAGGACCGAGCGCGCGGCAAAGGCCGCCACCGACATCACGTCGGCGATGGTGCAGTTGAAGCCGCCCGCCACCTGTGGCGAGGTGCCGGCGAAATCGAAACGGATGCGATCACCCTTCTTCACCACCGTGCAGGCAATCTTGGGATTGGGGTTGTCTGGCGCCTTGCTGTCGAGGAAATCCTCCGCCGATGCGGTGCCGTCGGGAATATCGCGGCGAAAGGCCGCGCGCGTGGCGCGCTCGGTGGCATCCAGCAGGCGCTCGATCTGCCCGGCCAGCGCTTCGGCGCCAGTGCGTCGCGCGAAGTCCTGGAACTGCGTCGCGCCCGTCTCTAAGGCGCCCAGCGCCGAGCGGATGTCGCCGAGCACGGAGGAGGGGTCGCGCACATTGGCGGCGATGAGGTCGAGGATGGGCTGGTTCACCACGCCCGCCTTCACCAGTGGCACCAGCGGAATCATCAGGCCTTCCTCGAAGATGCTCGCAGCGGAGGGCGAAATGCTGCCGGCGTAGCGGCCGCCCATGTCGACCATGTGGCTGACGATGACCGTGTAGGCGACCGGCGCAGCGCCGGTTTCCAGGAAAACCGGCTTGACGAAGAACACATCGGGCACGTGCACGCCGCCCTGCCAGGGGTGGTTGACGAAATACACGTCGCCGCGCCCGGGCACGCCGACCCGCGCGATCATCATCTTCATCAGTCGCGGGATGGCGCCGAGTTGGATGGCCAGCGACAGGCCCTGCGCGATCACGCGCCCCTGGCTGTCGCACACGGCGGTGGAGAAGTCGAGCATGTCGCGCGCCACCGACGAATAGGCGGAGCGCACATGGCTGATCGCCATTTCATCGGCAATGGCGGCCAGGCCATTGCGCGCGACTTCGAGCGACACGCTGTCGACCATGGCGGCGGGACTGGATGCTTGCACTTGGGTCATGGACTGGCCTGCGGAATAAGGATCAGGATTGGATTGTACAAGGGGCCGCGCGCTCATCGATGTCATCGCGTGTTGCGAAGGCAATGCGAGCAAGCCCCGTTGACTACGGCATGGAAGTTGGTTTGTCGCCGCTATTGCGCATCGGTGCCAAAGCGCGTAGTTTTTGCCGTTCACGCGGCATCATCCATTGGGGGAATCATGAGGATCAAGTCGGACGGTCGAGCAGGGCGCCTTGCGGGTGCCCTGCTGCGAGTGGTGTCAATCACCGGCGCGACAATGCTCGCGCTGGCGTCAATCGGTGAGGCTGCGGCGCAGGGTGCCAGTGCCCCGCTGAGCCCGGATGCGTGGAAGGCAGTGGTGGCGGCGGGGCAAAAGGAAGGCCGGGTCGTGATGTACACGGCCACGGCGCCAGCCATCGCCGACAAGGTGAAGGCAGAGTTCCAAAAAACCTACCCCGGCATCGTGTTCGAGTGGCAGCGCGCCGCAAGCGGTCCCCTGACCTCCAAGCTGGAACAGGAACGCTCGACCGGCGCCGATGGCGCCGACGTGGCGGTGCACACCGAGTTCACCTGGTTCCGCGCCAAGGCCAGGGAGGGCCAATTGAAGCCGCTCAACGGGCCGGCCTCGGCGGCATGGCCTCAATCGGTGATGTTCGATGGCGCAGTGGCCATCGTGGCCCTCGAACCCGAAGTCATGCTGTACAACACGAACCTCGTCAAGACGCCGGTCACTGGCTACAGGGACGCGCTGCGCCCCGAGTTCAAGGGCAGGATGGCCATCCTCGATTCTGTCTCCACTACCATGGTGGCGTTCTACGACTGGCTGGAGAAGTCCTACGGCAACGAGCACCTGGTGGCGCTCGCAGGGCAGCTGCCGAAGATCTATCCCAGCGTGGTGGTCGGCGCGCAGTCGGTGGCCTCGGGCGAAATCGCGCTGGCGCATTTCATCAACATGTCGACGGCGGCGGCCACCGTGGCCTCTGGCGCGCCGGTGAAGGTGGTGCTGCCCAACCCGACCTTCTCCATCCGCTGGCCGATGGGTGCCCTCGGCTGGTCCAAGCGGCCGAATGCTGCACTGCTGCTGGCGGACTTTCTGATGTCGCCCAAGGGTCAGGCGACCTGGAATGGTGGCGGCGAGTCGGCCAGTCCGCTGCCAAACATCCCCGGCAGCCTCGACAACAAGACGCTGTCGCCGGTGGAACTCGTGCCGTACACCGATGCTGTCGTGAAGACGCAGACGGCGCGGTGGAACGCCATATTCAAAAAATAGCGAGAGGGAACGCGCATGGATTTTGGAATCAAGTTGGCCAATTGCGAGCGGCTGCCGCTCGCGGACGGGGTGGGCCGCATGGCTGTTGCCGCCGAACAATTGGGTTACGACTCGGTGTGGGTGGCTGACCACGTGGTTATTCCCAACGACCTCACCATCGACGAGGCGCACAAGGCTGCCAACGAATTCACCCAGAAGCAGAATGCCGATGCACTGATCAGCCTTGCCTATGTGGCCGGGATGACCAAGCGGGTGCGTCTGGGTACCGCGGTCATGGTGTTGCCGCTGCGCAATCCGCTGCTGGCAGCCAAGATGTTGGCGACGCTCGATGTGCTATCGGGCGGTCGCGCCATCCTTGGCACCGGGGTTGGATGGCTGGCCGAGGAGTTTGAGCGGCTGCAGGCGCCGGATTACAAGAAGCGCGGCAAGGTCACCGACGAATGGATCAACATCATGCGCGCCTGCTGGACCGGGAAAAATCCCTCCTTCAAGGGCGAACACTATTCGTTCGGCCCCATTCATTTCTCGCCGCAGCCGGCCAAGCCCATCCCGATCTGGGTGGGCGGCAACAGCGACGCGGCACTGCGCCGCGCCGGCACGCTGGGCGACGGCTGGCTGGGCACGCGCGTCGGCCCCGCCGACCTGCCGCCTGCAATCGTCAAGGTGAAGCAGGCGGCGGAAGCCGCGGGACGCGATCCGGGCAAGCTCGTGTTCGCCGTGGGCCTGGAGGCCGACATCCTCGCCCCCGGCGCCGCGAAGCCGTCCGCAGGCCTGTTTGCGCCCCCTGAGAAGGGATTAATCGGCACCGTCGCCGAGATAACCGATCGCGTCGGCAAGCTGAAGGATGCCGGCATGCACTGCATCGAACTGCGCTTTCGCACGGCTCGCGACGAGAACATCACCACGCTCGCGCCAACGCTGGAGGCGATGCAGCAGTTTGCCGAAGAGGTGATGCCCGGTTTCAGGGGTTAGGGAAACTGAACAAGGGGATTCCACTCCCTTGTATATCCCCCGACTTCAGAGGGAACCTTCTTTGAAGATAGCGCCACATTTTGGGGTTTTTCAGAGGTTCCTTGGCGGATTTGCCAGGTCCATGCGGGACGTTGCTTGCGATTGAGGTTGCGAGAGGAGGCGGGGTCGAACAATGTCTTTCCCATCGCTGCGACTGGACGGGAAGCTGGCCATAGTCACCGGCGGTGGCGGTACGCTGGGGGGCGTGGCGGCGATGGCCTTTGCGGAGGCCGGCGCGGATGTCGTGGTCGTGGCGCGCACGCTCGCCAAGTGCGAGACTGTTGCTCAAAAGGTTCGCGACCTGGGAAGGCGGTCATTGGCACTGTCCGTCGACGTGCTGGCACAGGACCAGCTCGACGGCATGGTCGCGCGCATCATGGGCGAGTGGGGGAAGATCGACATCCTGTTCAACAACGCGGGTACGAGTTCACCGCATGCGATGCTCGAGAGCGGCGTCGAGGAGTGGTGCCGCGTGATCGACGTCAACATCAAGGGTACTTTCCTGTGCACACGCGCGGTGGCCCCGGTGATGATCGCGCAGGGAGCCGGGCGCATCATCAACATGGGGTCGATCACGGTCAAGGCCGGCGTGGCAAACCGCACTGCCTACGCCACGAGCAAGGCCGGCGTGGCGGCGTTCACGAAGTCGCTCGCGTTTGAACTGGGGCCCAGCGGGGTCACTGTGAACGCGCTGTGCCCGACGTCCATTGAAACGGACATGAACCGCGAACTGCGCACGCAGCAGGCCGCTTTGTACGAGGGACTCATCCGGCGCACGCCGCTTGGACGCCTCGGGCGCCCGGAGGACCTTGCCGGTGCGCTGGTGTTCCTTGCCTCGCCGGCCGCGGCCTTCATCACCGGTCAGTCGCTGTTTGTCGACGGGGGCTTTACCGCCGGGTGAGGTCGCGTCGTCCGCGGCAGCCCGTTCCCTCAAATTGGCCGTAACGCCGGCTCCAGTGCCGCCAGGTTCTTCAGCGATGGCAGGTTGCGAAGCAGGTCCACGACGCGCGCGCGCTGATCGGCCGGAAGGTCGCTTGCGATGCTGTCGAACTTGGCCGTCACGCCCGCCCAGTCGAGCGGCCTGCCGGAAGAGCCCAGCGGGTGCAGCACTTGCGTGCGGTGTTCGCCGCCGGCCGTGCGAATGGCCAGCCGCGCCGGAAGGCACTTCTGTTCATCGCGGATGCGCTGCAGTTCCGGGTCCTTTTCCATGCGCACCAGTTCGCGCAGCCGGAGCACCGCGGGTGGGGCGAAGGCGTCCTCGGCATAGCGCGCGCGAAAGCCGTCGCCATACCACAGCGCCAGGGCGATGCTGTGCTCGAGGCTGAACTTGGCCTCCAGGCCGGTGCGCGCGCGCGGGTAGACGAGTGTCTGCATGTACACGGGAGGCACATTGACCTGGATGTCGCGGATGCCTTCGAGCGGCATGGCCGCGTCGCGCAATTCCAGTGCCGCGTCGATGGCGCCATGGGTCGAGCCGCAGGCGGCGTGCAG
Organism: Burkholderiales bacterium; assembly: GCA_964201515.1. Classification (GTDB taxonomy): domain Bacteria; phylum Pseudomonadota; class Gammaproteobacteria; order Burkholderiales; family SG8-39; genus CAIYPG01. The sequence continues at coordinate 448 of CAXNGL010000077.1, read as the reverse complement.
CTTGATCGACGGCGGGGCCTCATCGAGAAAATGCCCGAGGCGCGGCAGCATCTGCTGCATGCGCTCGAGCACGGCCTCTCGCTGCGCGCTGCCCACGCCGAGGTTGACCAGGCCTGCCGGATCACCAATGGGATCGTCGGCCGCAGTCATGCCGCGCTGGGCGAGTTGCGCCGACAGCACGCCGCAGCGCGCGGCATTGCCGGCCTGGAAGGGCTTGGCCATGGTGCCGAAGTTGGCGCGCGCGCCGCTCGACTGCGCCAGCGCAATGCCAAGCGCGTGGCGCAGGCGCCGCGCATCGAGGCCGAGCACGCGGCCGGCGGCGAGCGCCGCTCCCATCACGCCGAAGGTGCCGGTCGGGTGCTGGCCCGCCTGGTATGCCTCTTTCTGGAAGCCGAGCCCGAGCAGGAACATGGCTTCGTAGCCGGCGCCGATGCCGGCTAGCACTTGC
>CAXNGL010000076.1:0-10969 GCA_964201515.1 Burkholderiales bacterium | reverse complement strand
GTTTCCTCGAGCTTGCCGAAATCGGCCAGGTCGGCGATCACGCCATCGACGCTGTGGCTGGTAAAGCCCTCGTCGAGCGGCCCGAATGCCAGTTCGATCGCCTGCCGCGCCTTGGCGTCACGGCCAGTGCCCGGCGCACCGTCCTCGTGCTCCAGGAAGGCGCGAAGGCGCAGGAACAGCGCCTCGACCACTTCCAGCGGCACGGCTTCGCCATCGCCGCGCCGGTGCGCCAGCAGCGCCTTGAGGGTGTCCCCGGAGGCGAGGAACACATCCACCAGATCGGCAATGAGGGCCATCTCGCCCTTGCGAACCTTGTCGAATACGGTTTCCATTTCGTGCGTCAATTCGGTGACGTCGGTGAAGCCGAAGGTGGCCGCCCCGCCCTTGATGGAGTGGGCAGCGCGGAAAATGGCGTTCAACTGCTCGGTATCGGCGGAGGTGATATCGATTTCGAGCAGCAGGCCTTCCATGCGATCGAGGTGCTCGGCGGCCTCGTCGAAAAACACGCCGTAGAACTGCGACATGTCCATGCTGTCGTCTGTGGGATTTGACATGCTGGCTCCATCCGATTCTGTGAGGTTATTTCCGGCAACTCCCGGCAATCAGCAGCGCCTTCAGCCAATGATCTTCTTGACCACGTCCACCAGGCGGCGTGGATCGAAGGGCTTGACCAGCCACCCGGTCGCCCCAGCCGCCTTGCCCCTGGCCTTCATGTCCTGCCCCGACTCCGTGGTCAGCACCAGGATGGGCACGTTGCGGTACTCCGGCATCCCGCGCAGCGAGCGGATCAGGGTCAGCCCGTCCATGCGCGGCATGTTCTGGTCGGTCAGCACCAGGCTCACCTGCCGGCCCTTCGCCTTGTCCAGGCCATCCTGGCCGTCGGTCGCCTCGAGCACCTCGTAGCCGGCGCCCTTGAGCGTGAACGCCACCATCTGCCGGATGGAAGCCGAGTCATCTACAGCCAGAATGGTCCTGATCATGGTTTTTCCTGTTCTTTCACAATGAACTGTGGCGCTATGAACTGTGGCGCTATGAACTGTGCCGTTGTGTGTGGCATTGGGCCGGACATCAAAATAATTCCACGTCGCCGCAGCCGACTTGCGCCTGCTGCACCGGGCCGCTGGAGGTCGCGCGCTGGGTATCGGCCAGCATCGCTTCCATGTTGTTGACCCGCGAAGACGCCAACGCGATGGTCGTGGGATCACCGCGCGTGGCGGCCATCGCTGCCTCGAACGGAATATGCAAACCCTCCACCAGCGCCCCGGTGCGCGCCAGCCGCTCGCGCAAGTGCGCGACCAGTTGCGAGCAGATATCCTGGTATTGCAGCGTTGTCACCACCACATCCGACGCACCATCGTCAGTGCCGGCAGCGCCGGGGGCGAGGCGCCCGAACGCCTCGGCCATCTGGCCCATGGCGTCGTCCAGCAACGTCTGCAAGCGCCCCAGTTCGCCCTCGGCCGCCGACAACTGCTGCGAGCACTCGGAGCTGTGCTTCACAAATGTCGATTCGATGCGGTCCAGCTGCATGTGGGATTTCGCCTCCGCCGCCGTCACAGATTCCAACGCCGTGCCCCTTGTGTTAAGATTTATTAACGCCTTTGAGCGCCTTGCCATTCACACTTCTTCAAGCACCCCCATTGTTTCGGCATCCCTGGTTTCTGATCCTTGGAATAACGCGCCGTTTCCCCATTACTTCGATGCCGCTTTTAACCCGGAGCCCGCATGGGGCCGCGCGAGATAGCTGACCACGCCGAGCTTGACCACCCCCCCTCAGGCGAGGGCGAGGGCGCCAGCGCAATGCCGCTGCGACTGCTGATAGTCGAGGACTCGGCATTCGATGCGGCGATGATCAGCCGCCTGGTCGGACAGGGCGGATTAAACGTCTCAGCCCATCGCGTCGATGACGAACCCGGACTGCGCGCAGCGCTTGCGTCCGGGCCCTGGGATGCGGTGATTTCCGATCACCACCTGCCCGGCTTCAGCGCCAAGGAAGCGCTGCACATTTATCAGGCCTCCGGACTGGATGTGCCGTTCATCATCGTCTCCGGGCAAATCGGCGAGGACGTCGCGGTCGAGGCCATGCGCGAAGGCGCCGACGACTACGTGCTCAAGTCCGACCTGGGCCGGCTGCTGCCTTCGCTGCAGCGCAGCCTGCGCGCCGCCGAAACCCGGCGCATGCGCCGTGAAACAGAGGCCGCACTGGCCAACAGCGAGGCGCGCCTGAGCGGCATCGCCAGAAACCTGCCAGGCATGGTGTTCCAGATGGAGCACAACGTATGGAAGAACATCCTGCGCTTTCGTTATGCCAGCGAGGGGGCAGCATCACTGCTCGGAGTCCCCGCGGAAAAGCTGCTGGCCGACGGGGCGTCCCTTTTTGACTTCATCGAACCATCGCACCGGGACACGCTCCGCAGCGCGCTTGCGCGTGGCGCGCACGATCACACCAGCGTCCATTGGGATGGCCGACTATTGCCTGTGGAGGGAGTCCGTACGTTGTGGATTGCTCTGGCCGGCCGTTCCCGCAAGCTCAACACGTCCAGCGTACTGTGGGAGGGCGCGCTGATCGACGTCACCGAGCAGAAGATGACTGAAAGCGCCCTGGCTCAATCAAGAGAGGAATTGCGCCAACTGGGCACACACATGGAAAGCGTGCGCGAAGAAGAACGCAAGTCCATCGCCCGCGAGATCCACGACGAAATCGGCGGCATCCTGGCCGGGCTGAAATTCGAGCTCGCCACGCTGCGTGCCCGGCACAAGGAACCTGCCGACCTGGTGGCCCGCATCGACAGCATGGCTTCGCTCGCCGAGTCCGCACGCGCGGCCAGCGACCGCATCATGCACAACCTGCGGCCCAGCATCCTCGACCAGGGCATCGTCGCGGCGCTCGAATGGATGGCCCTGCAGTTTCGCAAGAATTACGACACCGAATGCTCCTTCAGCACCAACCAGCAAAAGATCGCGCTGACCGAAGCCCGGTGCACCGCCATGTTCCGCATCTGCCAGGAGGCGCTGACCAATATCGCCAAGCATGCGAAAGCGACGCAGGTCAAGATCGAGCTGTTTGCCGACACCCGGACCGTGTCTCTGGAGATCAGCGACAACGGCACCGGCATCCTGCCCGCCGACCTCGAACGCAGCGAGCGCTTTGGCATTCGCGGCATGCGCGAGCGGGCCACCGGCCTGGGCGGGTGGGTCGAGATCCACGGCTCGCCGAGCCACGGCACCACCGTCATGCTGTCGCTGCCGGTGTCGCGGGGAGGCCAGGCGTGATCCGCGTCATCCTGTGCGACGACCACGCCATCGTGCGCCGCGGCCTGCACCAGATCCTCACAGAATCGGGAAACATCGAAGTCGTGGCGGAGGCAGCCAACTACCGCGAACTGCGCAACGTGCTGCCGCGCGGCGCCAATGTGGTGCTGCTGCTCGACATCGACATGCCCGGCAAGAACGGCATGGATGCGCTGGCGATCATCCACAAGGAGTTTCCCAACCTGCCGGTGCTGATGCTGAGCCTCTATCCGGAAGACCAGTACGCCGTGCGCGCCCTGCGCTCCGGCGCCATGGGCTACCTGAACAAGAGCAGCGCGCCCGAGAAGCTCATCGAGGCCGTCACCCGGGTCGCATCAGGAAAGAAATTCATCAGTCCGGAAGTGTCACAGTTGCTCGCCGACCGGGTATCCGAGCGCATGCCCGATGCCCCGCACGAACTGCTGTCCAACCGCGAGTTCCAGGTGCTGCGCCTGATCGCCTCCGGGAAGCGCCTGTCGGAGATCGCCGAAGCGCTGTCCATCAGCCCCAAGACCGTCAGCGTCTATCGCGCGCGCATCCTCGAAAAACTAAGCGTGAAAAACAACGTTGAAGTCGCGCATTACGTCACGCAGCACCGTATCATGTAGCTTAATATACTGGCAGGTTGTAATACTAATAGACTGTAACATTGGCAGTATTCAATGAATACTGACACATAATACTGACGCGGAATACTGGCCTTAGGTTGCCAACAAGACGCGCGTTCCTCTGGTCAAGGTAACCCTCACACTTCGGGTTGAGAGCGGTCATCTTCCGTCCGCATCAGGTACACCCGCGAGGGGCGCGCACAACAGCGGCTTGTGGGGTCGATGTCCTGACTGTATCTCTTTGCTTGAAGGTTACCTTGACCGGAAGAACGCGGTGATTGCCTCTTGTTGATGCAGTTATCGACGGCGTGGCCTGGAACCTGAGGCTGGTTTATCGCATGCACTGTTGCCCGGCAATGCGGGGAAAAGAGCGGCCATTGCATCGCAATTCCCTTTCATGCGGAAAACAAGCACCCGCGCAAAACCCGCGCTAATTGCACGATTGCCATGCGCCGGCCGAGGGCACACTTGCAGGATCGCTACCAACCCGCGGGGTTGTGATTTGTCCATTCCAGACCAGGTACCGTTGCATTGGCCTCATCGGGCCGGCCCCGCATGAGTCTTGACCCCATCCTGCCATCCCGCGGCCCGCAGACGCCGCCGAAGCTGGCCAGGACAGGCGCGGCCGGCGGCACGGCTGGCGCGGCCCTGGCCAGTGGCAGCTCCGTGGATGCGGTGCGCATCTCCGAGCAGGGCCGGCGCATGTCCCGTTTGTCGCAATCGATGCCACCAACGCCGGACAATATCGACAAGCTGTCGCGCGAACTGGCCGGCAAGCTCAAACCCCTGTTGCCCCAGGGAGCGATCACTGCGCGCAACCGCCTCGCCATCGAGGTGGACACACGCACGGGCGAAATCGCCATCACGGACGGCCTGAACGCCGCGCCCCAGGCATCGGGCGCCGCATCGGCCACTGCATTGACCGCTCCTCGGACGTCTCGTGCACCGGATGCACGCAGCATCGCCGCCTTGTTCAGCGAGCACCCGGACCTTGCCCGCCAGTTCCAGGACCTGGCCACGCTGAGCAAGCACCTCGCCCCAATGCAGCAAGGCACCGACTCACCGCAGACCGCGAAGGCTGCGCAGGCAGAGCAGATTGCGGCCCGGATTCGCGCCGCCCTCGGCGATGACGAATCAGCCAGCGGCGCTGCCGGGGAATCCCACGCCTTCTCCCGCATCACCGAAGCGCGGCCCGCACCCTCACCGCGCATGACCCGCACCATCGCCCACTATGCCGAGCATTCGGGATTGTCGGGACTGCATGAGACGGATGCCACCGTTTGCATGGTCTTCGATGGCAAGGATGTAACTGTCCAGTCCAATGGCAAGGTCCGCTGGTCCATGTTCGCCTGAACCACGGGCCCCGCCAGTAGCGCACCGCCATCGCATGCCGACGAACCCTGAAAAAGACTATTACGCGATCCTGGGCGTCATGCCGGACGCCCAGGACATCGTGATCAAGGCCGCCTACCGGGCGCTCGCGCAGCGCTACCACCCGGACCGGTTCGGCGGGTCGCGCGAGGCAGCGCACACCTACATGTCCGAGCTCAACGAGGCGCATGCCGTGCTGTCGGACACGGAACAACGCCTGCACTATGACCAGCTGCGCGGCGCTGGGACGCAATCGGGCGGCAGCCAGTTCAGCGACATCGAGGAAAAAACGCCGCCGGGCAAAGACCCCCTGGAGAAGGACTGGCGCGTGGCGCTTCACTACTACCCCGACCTCGCTGAACTGGAGCAACGACTGACACAATTTTCCTGGAAGCTCGCCAACACGTATCGCGCCTACCTGCTGGAGACGCGGCCGTTCGACGACCGCGAATCGGTGGCCTGCCTGATGGAGAAGGATTTCCTCCACGCCTATTTCGGCCGTAACGACAAGATCGTGGACTTCGCCCGCAAGCTCATCCTCGCGCGGGAGCGCGCCGCCGCGCGCGCGCTCAATGAAGCAATACGCGTGTTGGGTAGCGATGCCAACCCGGCACGGGTGGTCCCGAAGATTGCACGCGATTTCGATGTCAGGCACCTGTCAATCGACAAGCAAAAAATGGCCTCGCTGCTAGCGCAAGCAAAAAAGTCCGCTGCACACACCGGCCTCTTCACGCAAATGTTGGGCGAACTCGGAGGCACATTCGCCGTCAACGGCGGCCACTCGGCTGTCAGGCGGGCCAGCGTGGGCAAATCCTGCAGGGTCGAGTTCGAGGGCCGGGATTTTCAATTCCCGAGCGAGGGCGAATTCAGGTCATGGTTCAGGCGCGAAGTGCTGCCGATGGCGGAGCAATGGAGCCGGCAAGAACGAGTCGCACCCGGCCGACAAGCCGAGGCGCGTTGAAGAGCACATGACGATGCGAAATACACCCACACATCGAAGCAAATCTCTACCTGCGTGGCCGCGAGCCAAGCAACCCTACCAGGCGCGCCCACCATTGCAGAAAATGACTTCGCCCGAGGTATACGTTGATGCGGGGGACGCCAAGTACAGCGCGGCACCGGCAATCTCGCCCGGCATGCCCAGCCGCCCCATCGGGATCTGGTTCATCACCCCGGCCTGAACATTGTTACGCGGCTCGCCGCTGGGCGTGACCACACCCGGCACCAGCGCGTTGACGCGGATATGCGGCGCCAGCGCCATGGAGAGGTAACGCGTCATCATCCACAGCGCCGCCTTGCTCACGCCATACGGGCAGGCCAGCGGCGTGGGCACCGGCAGGAAGCCCGAGCCGGACAACACGTTGATGATGTTGCCGGGCCGACCCGACTTGTGCGCCTCGGCGAACATGCCGCGAATGAGCCGGAACGGGCCCAGCAGGTTGGTGCGATAGACCTCGTCCCAGGTCTCGTCGCCGATCTCGAGGATGGAAGTGGCCTTGGTGCTGCCGTAGCCTGCGGCATTGTTGACCAGCACGTCGGCGCCACCCGCCTCCTCCAGCACGAAGGCACACAGGGCATCCGCATCCGCCGCCTTTCCGACATCGGCGACGAAGGCCAGGATGCGCCGGGCGGGGGCTTCCCTCCTCACCATGGCAGCAGCGTTCTCCAGGCGATCCTTCTTGCGCGCCACCATCACCACATCGGCGCCGGCCTGGGCGAAGGCCAGCGAGATGGCGGTGCCGATGTTCTTGCTCGCGCCGGTAATGACGGCGACCTGCCCGTCGAGCCGGAACGCGCCATCGGGCATGCCAAAGGTCTTGCGGGGGAATTCGTCCGCCGATACGCCTGCCTTCGGAGATTCGTTGCCCATGTGATGGTCCAGACTACATGCCGCGACGGTACTGACCGCCGACCTCGAACAGGGCCTGCGTGATCTGCCCGAGTGAACACACGCGCACGGCATCCACCAGCACGGCGAACACGTTTTCGTCGGCGATCACCGACCGCTTGAGGCGCTCCAGCATTTTCGCGCACGCAGGCGCGTTGCGTGCCTGAAAATCACGCAGCCGCTTCAACTGCGATTGCTTCTCATCGTCCGTCGAGCGGATCAGCTCGATGGTGGGCGCCGCGCCGTCCGACTTCGGGTTGCGGAAGGTGTTGACGCCGATGATGGGATACGAGCCGTCGTGTTTCTTGTGCTCGTAGTACATCGACTCCTCCTGGATCTTGCCGCGCTGGTAGCCGGTTTCCATGGCGCCCAGCACGCCGCCGCGCGCCGATATGGCTTCGAACTCCTTGAGCACCGCTTCCTCGACCAGGGCGGTCAGCTCGTCCATGATGAACGAACCCTGGTTGGGGTTCTCGTTCTTGGCGATGCCGAACTCGTTGTTGATGATGAGTTGAATGGCCAGGGCGCGGCGCACCGATTCCTCGGTGGGCGTGGTGATGGCCTCGTCGTAGGCATTGGTATGCAGCGAGTTGGTGTTGTCGTAGGTGGAGAGCAGCGCCTGCAGCGTGGTGCGGATGTCGTTGAAGTCGATTTCCTGCGCGTGCAGCGAGCGGCCGCTGGTCTGCGAATGGAATTTCAGCTTCTGACTGCGCTCATTGGCGCCGTAGCGTTCGCGCATGGCCACCGCCCAGATGCGCCGCGCCACGCGGCCGAGCACGGCGTACTCCGGGTCCATGCCGAAACTGAAGAAGAACGACAGATTGGGCGCAAAATCGTCGATCTTCATGCCGCGCGCAAGATAGGCCTCGACGAAGGTGAATCCGTTGGACAAGGTGAAGGCGAGCTGGCTGATCGGGTTGGCCCCGGCTTCCGCGATGTGATAACCGGAGATCGACACCGAGTAGAAATTGCGCACCTTGTGCTGGACAAAATACTCCTGGATATCGCCCATCACCTTGAGCGAGAACTCGGTGGAAAAGATGCAGGTGTTCTGGCCCTGGTCTTCCTTGAGAATGTCAGCCTGCACGGTGCCGCGCACGCTCTGAAACGTGCGCTCGCGCAGCGCCGCCATTTCTTCGCCATCCGGTCCGCGGCCCTGCTTCTTCTCGAAGACCGCCAGTTGCTGGTCGATGGCCGTGTTGAAGAACATGGCGAGGATGGTGGGCGCCGGCCCGTTGATGGTCATCGACACGCTGGTCGTCGGGCCGCACAGGTCGAAGCCGTCGTACAACACCTTCATGTCGTCCAGTGTGGCAATGGACACCCCGCTGTTGCCCACCTTGCCATAGATGTCCGGGCGCTCGTCCGGATCGAAACCGTACAGTGTCACCGAATCGAAGGCAGTGGACAGGCGCTTGGCTGCCATGTGCTTGGACAGCATGTGGAAGCGGCGGTTGGTGCGAAAAGGGTCGCCCTCGCCCGCGAACATGCGCGTCGGGTCCTCGCCCTCGCGCTTGAAGGGGAACACCCCGCCGGTAAACGGAAAGACGCCGGGCACGTTTTCCAGCAGCAGCCAGCGCAGCAGCTCGCCGTGGTCCTCGTAGCGCGGCAGAGACACCTTGGGCACATGCGTGCCGGAGAGCGAAATGGTGGTGAGGCGCGTGCGCGTTTCCTTGTCGCGCACCTTCACCACCAGCTCGTCGCCGGTATAGGACTTGACCGTATCGGGCCATTGCTCGAGCAGTTTTTTCGAGCCTGCGGCAAGCGCGTCGTTCTTCTCGTCGAGGAGGCTGTTGAGGAAGGCTGCATCCTTGTCCTGGGCCATGAGCAGCGACTTCACCGTCAGGATGCTCTGGCGCTCGCGCGCCAGCCGCGATTGCTCGGCCGCGCGCCGGTGGTAGGCGCGCACGCCTTCGGCAATCTCCGCAAGGTAGCGGCCGCGGCTCCCGGGCACCACGGCATGCACATTGGACGAACTCGTGGTCTCGACCTCGGGCAGTCTGGACTCAGCCAGCTTGAGGCCCATCTCGGCCAGCCTGGCCGAGATGTTCTTGTACAGGGCCGTCACGCCGTCGTCGTTGAAGCGCGCCGCGATGGTGCCGAACACCGGCATCTTGTCGGTGGGCGTGGAGAAGGCAGCCCGGTTGCGCTGCATTTGCTTGCGCACGTCCCGTTGCGCATCCTCGGCCCCGCGACGGTCGAACTTGTTGATGGCGACGAAGTCGGCAAAGTCGAGCATGTCGATCTTCTCGAGCTGGCTGGCGGCGCCGAACTCCGGCGTCATGACATACAGTGACAGATCCACATACGGCACGATGCGCGAATCGCCCTGGCCGATGCCGGAGGTCTCGATCACGATGAGGTCGAACCCTGCAGCGCGGCAGGCGGCGATGGCGTCCGGCAGCGCACGCGACAACTCGGCGCCGGCCGAACGCGTGGCGAAGGAGCGAACGTAGATGTTGGTGCTGTGGATGGCATTCATGCGGATGCGGTCGCCCAGCAGCGCGCCGCCGGTCTTCTTGCGCGACGGGTCCACCGCCAGCACGGCTATCTTCAGGCGATCACCCTGGTCGAAACGGAAGCGCTGCACCAGCTCATCAGTGAGCGAGCTCTTGCCCGCGCCGCCCGTGCCGGTGATGCCCAGCGCGGGAGCCTTGTTGTGCTGCGCCGCGTCGTGAATCTGCTGGCGCACGGCCGGATCGATGGTGCCCAGCTCGCAGGCGGTGATGAGCTGCGCCAGCGCGCGGCGGTCGCCCGCCTGCATTTTCTCGATGGACTTCGGGGCATGGTCCGAAGGATCGAAATCGCACTGCTCCAGCATGTCGTTGATCATGCCTTGCAGGCCTATCTTCTGGCCGTCCTGTGGCGAGTAGATGCGGCTCACGCCGTACAGGTGCAGGGCGTCGATCTCCGACTGCACGATCACGCCGCCGCCGCCGCCGAATACGCGGATGTGCTCACCGCCGCGCTGCTTGAGCAGGTCGATCATGTAGGCAAAGTATTCGTTGTGGCCACCCTGGTAGGAAGAGATCGCGATGCCCTGCACGTCCTCGTTCAGCGCAGCCGTCACCACCTCGTCGACGGAACGGTTATGGCCGAGATGGATGACCTCGGCGCCGGAGGCCTGCAGTATGCGGCGCATGATGTTGATGGCCGCGTCGTGGCCGTCGAACAGCGCGGCCGCGGTGACGAAACGAATCTTGTGCCTGGGTTGGTACACCGTATCTTTCGAACCGCCGGGCGCCGGCGCTGCAGGCCGCGCCGATGCGCGCTCAAGATTGGATACCTCAGTAGCCGCTTGTTTCATGGGATCACCGTCACTCGGGAACAATGGAGATGGCAGGATTTTACGGCATCGCACAGCCTCGCGGCGCGAGCGGATCGAGAAGCCGGCCGATCCGCTTACAGGGTGACGTGATGAGGCAGGGCGTCTTTCCGGATTATGGGAATTGACCCACGGCGACAACGCCGCCGGCAATCGCGATGGCGCCGGCGCCGGCGGGCCCCGTCAGCGCAGCATGTAAGCGCCCGGGGTCCCAGCCGCGAAATCAGGCGCTGACCAGCCTGTCGTCGGAATAGATCAGCGCATCCCGGTGCGCAAAATTGACGCGCACCGCGTCGCCCGGATTGAACGTCGCGTTGCTCGAATGCGTGCTGACATACAGCGTGACGCCACCGGCGTCGAGCACATAGTCGATCTCGCCGCCCGAGTACAGCGCATCGACCACCTTCACGCTACCCAGGGAGAACGCGTCGGCAGCCGGCGCGGACTCGCTGCCCCGAAGCAGCTTCACCGCGTCCGGACGCACATACA
>CAXNGL010000075.1:0-11029 GCA_964201515.1 Burkholderiales bacterium | reverse complement strand
TTCGCAGCAACGGCTGCCCGAGGCCTGCCGTGGTCGGGTACACCGGCGTGAGCGACTGCGGCAGGGGTTCGGCGCCACGCAGCACGTGAAAGCGCGGATGAATCATCTCGCTGCCGAAGAAACCGCTCTTCACTTCGCCGAACGCGCGTACCGTGGCACCTGTTGCGAGCACCTTGGCCTGACTCGGATAGAAATTGAAGAAGCGAAGGTGCAGCGTGCCGCTATCGTCCTCGATGCGCGTCACCAGCTGGCGGCGCGGGCGGTACATGACTTCGGAGTCGATAACGCGCCCTTCCACCTGCACCGGTGCACCGCTGCCGCCGCCCGCGCAGGCATCGCCGATCGACATGATGCGCGTCTCGTCCTCGTAGCGCAGCGGCAGGTGCAGCACCAGGTCGAAATCGCGTCGCACGCCCAGGCGCTCGAGCTGCGTCTTGATCAGGGTCTTGCGTTCGGCGGACGCTGCCAAGGGCTTGGATACGGGAAGCGCTGCGGCATGCGATGCGGGCTTGGCTGCGGGCGTCGCTGCGGCCGCGCGCGGGCTTGCCTTCTTCCTTGCGCGTGGCGTTGCCATCAGTGGTTGTACCTTGTCATCACATTACGTTCGCGGCAAGTGTAATGGCTTCCCCCACCCTCGCCAAACAGGATGCTGCCACCACGAGCCAAGGGCTGCCTCGAGCCCGTCGTCACAAAGCGTTACAACAATGCGCCGCCGCGATGTATGCGTTGCCGGCCACTGTTCGTTAATGGATGCAAGGGTGACTGGCACCGTTCGGTGGCGGCCCGATCAAAGGAGACGATCATGAAACTCAAAGCAATTGCAGTTGCAACACTTTTCGCGATCGGTGGCAGCGCTTTTGCGCAAGCACCCGCCGCAGCTCCAAAAGCTGACTCGCCCGCCGCCAAAGCCGCCACGCCTGCGACAACGGCATCACCGGCAGCTTCACCCGCCGCCGCACCCAAGCAGGAACGCATGCACGAGCACATGAAGGACAACAAGGACCATCAGGGCAAGATGGACAAGATGCTCGACAAGGCCACGCCCGAAGAAAAAGCCAAGCGCCAGGCCGAACGCGCCGAGAAGCGCAAGGCACGCGAGGCGGCGCGCGCGGCGAAGGCTGCAACGCCGGCCACTCCGGCAACGCCCGCCACGCCGGCCGCGCCGGCGGCTGCAGCCAAGAAGTAATCAGGCGGTTCCCCGGGACTTGAGTGTCCCGGGGCTTGGCGCCGAAGGCCGCGACAATACAACGTCGCGGCCTTTGCTTTTCAGGCCCACCGGCCTGGCACGCAGGGGGATTCGAACCGGCCCATAATGCGCCCCATGCAGTCCCGCGTTCGACCTCTTGTGCGCCGGTTGATCCTGCCGATCACCACTCTGCTCGCCCTGTGGTCCACACCGGGCGCGCTGGGCGCATCCATGCTCATGGACCAGATCACGCTGGCTCGCGACCTGATTTGCGAACTGCGCCCGATCGCAACCCCTCGGCGGCGCGGCAGCAGCATCATGCTGTACATCGAAGGCGTGAACGCCGACACGCGCAGCGCCCGGCTGGTCAGCAGCGGCACCGCCGGCGCGCGCCAGGTGCAGGTGTATTCCGGCGACACCGGCGTGCACTTCGTCGAGGACGTGTCCTCTAGCGTGAAGGTGACATCGCTGTTGTCCTGCGAGGCGTGGAAGAACAGCGCCAAAGGCCGCAAGTGCGTGCGCTACGAAGCGGTGAGCGCCTGGCATTTCGACACCTCGGTGCACCGCGACCCGGACCAGGCCTTCCTGCGCCTGGGAACCACGTCATTTCGCGGCACCTGCGAGCCCTGGCGCATGGACTAGGCTCAGTTGAGCGTCAACGAGCGGTCAAGCCCCCGCAACAACGGAAGGATCGCATCGATCACCGGCGTCGCCACACCGGCTTCGCGCGCGAAGGCCTGCAACTGCCCCACTTGCGCCTCGACCTCGATCGGACGGCGCGCGAGCACGTCCTGCAGCATCGACGGCCGGTGCGGGGGCGCGGCGCCGGTGGCTTTGGCCATGTCGACATCGGCGTGCAGGTCGCAGCCCTGTGCGGCGGCAACGGCCAGCATCTCGGCGATGTAACGGCCGCGCAGCGCCGCGATCTCGGGCGACGCGCCCATCTGCTGGTTGTTCAGGCGTGTGAGCGCCCCGACCGCGCTTTGCGAGCCGACCCGCACCAGCTTCAACCACAGTTCACGCCGCACGTCGGGCACCGCGCGCGCCTTGAGCCCCGCTGCCTGGAACAGGTCCACCACGCGCTGCAGGCGCGAACTGTCGGCACCGGGCGCCGCCGACGGATCGCCCAGGCCCCAGTCGTTCATCATGCTGTGCACCACCACGCCGGGCTCGGGAATTTCATTGCCCGAGTAGGCGCTGCCCCCCAGGGCGCGTTCCGGCCCCACCAGTTTCCACAGCGCACCCGCGGGATCGAGCAGCGGCAGGTGCGCCTGCGGGCCGGTCGCACCCGCTTTCATCCCATGCCGCCACCACCACTGGATGCCGTTGGCGAGGAACAGCGCACAGCCATCGGCGGCCAACAAGCCCGCGATCGCGCCGGCGGCTGCCGGCGTCGACTGCGCCTTGAGACCGACGATGACGAGGTCCTGCGGGGGCAAGGTCGATGCGTCGTCCGTCGCCGAGGCGAACTTCACGTTGATGTCGCGACCCTCGGTGCGCAGCGTCAGCCCGCGTGCCTGGATTGCGGCCAGGTGCCCACCGCGCGCCACCACCGACACTTCGGCCACCTTGGCATCCGCCATGTTCACCGCGATGTTGCCGCCGATGGCGCCGGCGCCGTAAATGCACACTCTCATGGTCTTGCCCCCCGTGGGATTCCCGGCACCCTTGCGACGGGACCCTGAGCAGCGTCCAATCGCTGTCAGTATTTTTAACCTGTAGCCAATACTGTTGGCTATTTTATATTCATTTCGTCAGTATTAATCGGCCCTCACGGGCTTCAGGGCCTGGTACAGGAAGGGCAGGCTCACATCCATGCGGTAATCGACATCCGAGTGATTGTCGTCGAATTCCTCGTAGGTGTGACGGATGCCGGCCGCGGCGAGGCGCCTGGACAGGATGCGCGTGCCGTAGTGGATGTGGTATTGGTCGCGCCAGCCGCAGTCGATGTAGATGCCGCGCAGCGTCTTCAGGTTGGCCCGATACTTCGCGACCATGTTGACGGGATCGTTGGCACGCCACTTCGCCCAGCGCTTTTCGATGACCTCGCCGGACTCCAGGTTGAAGGGCACGCGAAAGCCATTGGGCGCTCGCGGGTCCGGGTCGTAGGTGGCGGCCATGGCGAGGTTCATGAGGCAGTGGCCCTCGGCGCCGGCGAGTTTTTCCTTCTTCCACGCCTGGGCGAGGAAACGCTTGATGCGGCCGTCGTCGATTCCCTCGTTCAGCCCACCCCCCAGCCCTTTCTTCGTCGATTCGCCGAGCGCATCGTAGGCGCCGGCGCGACGGCGTACGGCGCGATACTTGGAAAGTTCATTGAGCGTATTCGGCCAGTCGTGCCAGTACACAAAATCGAAGTACGCATCGCCGGAATGGTCGGCAATGGCGCCCCAGTATTGCGGGTACTTCATGGCGTGGACGATGGCGCCATAGCCGCCGGAGGACTTGCCGAAGCAGCCGCGGTGCTCGCGCGAGGCCAGAGTGCGGAATCCGCGATCCACGAAAGGAATGATTTCCCGCGTGAGGTAATCGGCGTAATTGCCGATGGCCGATGAATTCACGTACTGGTTGCCGCCGAGGCAGGTGAAGCAGTCCGGGAAGACGATGATGGCCGGGCCCATCCGCCGCTCGTGGATGAGCCGCGCGGCGCGCTCGATGACGTTATCGCCGAAGGGCTTCCAGTGCGTATGCGCGATGCCCGAACCGGTAAACCCGACCAGGTCGTAGAGCACCGGATAGCGCGCCTTCGGGTCCGCGTCATAGCCGGGCGGCAGCCACACGGCGAGCTTGCGCACATGCGGGTCGCCAAGCGGATTGCCCTTCAGGATTCTCGAGGTGTGTTCCAGCACCACCAGTGTGCCTGGCGCACTCTTCGGACGCTTGATCGTCATTCATCATCCCGCAAACGGTGCAATGGCGCGATTGTGGCACGCCCTCGCAGCCGAGCACTACCATTCGACAAATTGTCCGGCCGGTGGCCGCAGCGCCTTATCGGTCAGCCTGTCGATCAGCCTTGCGCAGACAGGCACTGCGAAGCGACAATTACGCATTACGAAGGCCGCGGGAGGCGGCCTGTCCCGTCGCGCATCTGGTAGAAAAGGCCATGGAAAAAAACCGCAGGAAGGATAAGCGCTACCGCACGAATTGGAAGGTTGCCATGGTGTTCGGCGCATCGGAAAAGAGGCCGATCTTCCACACCCTCACGCATGACCTGTCGGTCAACGGGACCGCGATCCAGTACAGCACCGACGAAAAGGTGAATACCGTGCTCACGCTGTTGCTGATCCCGCCTGCAATCGATGGCATCGACCAGAAAGTCATCAAGCTCAAGGCCGTGGTGATGTCCTCGCGCGCATTCAGGAACGGCTTTCGGCTGGGCTTCAGCTTCGTCCACGATGCCGAACTGGAGAAGCTCTGGGGAACACTGAAGCGTCTGGACCTGTCGGGAGATACCTTGCCCTCAGTCCCTCAAGTCGCGGCGACCCCGGGGAATGCACCTGCCGCCCCGCAGCCTGCCGCAGCGCCTGCATCAACAGCCCCGGCTGCGCCAGCCCCTGCACACCCGCTGTCCCAGACCAGCGTGCTCGAACTGATCAAGCAGCGCAACCTCGACAAGAAGAAGGCGGACGAGCAGGCCGTTGTCGACAAGGAAGAAGAACAGCGCCAGTTCTACCTGCGCATCAGTGACCTCCTCATGACGGCGCACAAGTACCTGCACGATCTCGTCACCAACCTCAACGAGCTCAAGCCACCGTATGCCGGCACCTACACGCAGATGAACGTGCCCGACATCAAGGAACTCTCCTGGCAGGAAGGCGCCCGCGCCGACTGCCGGGCGCGGCCCTCGGTCACCGGCGTGAAAGTATTCAACGAGATCGGCGTGCTCTACACGCTGGGCAATCCGGCGCCGGTGAGCGTCACCCGCGACATGCTGGCCACCGCAAAAACGGAACAGGCGCTCGAGGAAATCGGCCTTGCCTATCGCGAGGAGCGGGTCAAGAACGCGCAAGGTGGGAACTCGGGCACCACCTTCATCGTGCCGCGCGAAATCAGGGTGCGACTGACGTTCACCTGCGACGACACAACCGGCAAGTTGTTCCTGGAGACGCGCAACCTGGAGCGGTTCGGGGCGATGCGCTACGAGTTCGAGCAGGACGGGCTCAACCAGGCGCTGCTCGACCAGATTGCGCTGATGATGCTGGGCGAGCGCAACACGGTCAGCCGCCTGATCAAGCGGGTGTTGTAAGCGCCAGCTCCTTTGCGGAGGCCTTTCCATTGGCCGTTTAAGCCTGCCGTCGGGGCATCTACAAGGGGGCGGAGCCCCTTTGATCGGAGCTTGCCTAGCGGCTTGCTTCAACCTGCGCGTCGAACAGCGCCACCTCATCGTTGACCGCCTTGCCGCACCGCAGGTCTAGGGAGGACACCCGTTTGGGCAGGATCTGTGCGAGGCGCTCGGCCGCCGCAAGCGCAGCGGTCGAATCGACCATGAATGAAAAAGGGCTGCCATTGGTCTTGGACATGGTGTCTTGCTCTCGAGTGGCCATGCAGGCCATGTGTGGATCAAGCCCCCATTTATAAACCCCCTGAGGGCCGGAAGTCGACAGATTTCTGCACCTGAAACACACATTTACAGAATTTCGCCAGGGCATTTGGCGGCCCACCACCTGCCTCAGGGCATCCCTACCGGGAGCGCGGTCTTGTCCACCGCCCGACGCAGCACAAAACTGGAATGCACGCCGGTCACACCATCGATACGCGTGATCTTGTTCAACAGCAGGTCCTGGTAGGCATCCATGTCACGCACGATGACTTTCAGCTGGTAATCGGCGGCCTGCCCGGTAATGAGCAGGCATTCCAGCACCTCGGGCAGCTCGGCGATCCTCGCCTCGAAGTTGGAAAAGCGGTCCGGGGTATGGCGGTCCATGGAGATGAACACCAGCGCCGTCAGCGTAAGGCCCAGCGGGCGGCTGGCCAGCAGCGCCCGGTAACCGACGATGACGCCCGCTTCCTCCAGAGCCTTGACACGCCGCAGGCAGGGCGAAGGCGACAGGCCAATGCGCTCCGCCAGTTCCTGATTGCTGATGCGGCCATCCCCCTGCAGGACTTCGAGGATCTTGCGGTCGTGCCGGTCAATTTTCATATTATTGCCATCAAGTTTAAATAAATGGATATTTATATCTAAATAATAAAGTAATAAGCAATTATATTGCTATATATACCAATATATCCACTCACTTTGCAACTGTCTGCCCAGCACTTCCATCTAGACTGCTTGGGTCGCGCAGTCCCGCGCCGGGGTTCCCGCGCGCGGAACTGCCACCCCTTACGACCCCCGGCCCAAAGCAGGAGCTTCAGATGAAAGCCTTCGACCACCGCAAGTACCGTCCCACCGATTCGCCCCCCATTGCACAGCGCCAATGGCCGAACAAGGTCATCACCAAGGCGCCGCTGTGGACCAGCGTGGACCTGCGCGATGGCAACCAGGCGCTGCTCGAGCCCATGAACCCGGCGCAGAAAAAGCGCATGTGGGCGCTGCTGCTCAAGATCGGCATCAAGGAGATCGAGGTGGGCTTCCCGTCAGCGAGCCAGCCGGACTACGACTTCGTGCGCTGGGCCATCGAGCAAAAGCAGATCCCGGACGACGTCACCATCCAGGTGCTGGTGCAGGCGCGCCACGACCTCATCACGCGCACCTTCGAGTCGGTGAAAGGCGCGCGTCGCGCCATTGTGCATCTCTACAATTCCACGTCGCCGGTGCAGCGCGAGCGCGTGTTCGGCCTCGACCGCAAGGGCATCACGGCCATTGCCGCGCAGGGTGCCGCGTGGGTGAAGGCGGAAGCCGCGAAGTATCCGGGGACCGAATGGATATTCGAATACTCGCCGGAGAGCTTCACCAGCACCGAGACCGAGTACGCCGTCGAGATCTGCGATGCAGTAATGGATGTCTGGCAGCCCACGCCACAGAAGAAATGCATCATCAACCTGCCCACCACGGTGGAAGTGGCGACGCCCAATGTCTTCGCCGACCAGGTGGAATATTTCCACACCCATTTCAGCCGCCGCGATTCGATCATCCTCTCGGTGCACACCCACAACGACCGCGGCACCGGCGTGGCGGCGGGCGAACTGGCGCTGCTCGCCGGCGCCGACCGCGTCGAGGGCACGCTGCTTGGCAACGGCGAGCGCACCGGCAACATGGACATCACCACCATGGCCATGAACCTCTACAGCCAGGGCGTGGACCCGGAGCTCGACCTCTCCAACCCGGACGAGATCATCCAGGTGGTCACCGAATGCACCGACATCCCGCTGCACCCGCGCCATCCGTGGCTGGGCGAGCTGGTGTACACGGCGTTCTCTGGCAGCCACCAGGATGCGATCCGCAAGTGCCTCCATATCCAGAAACCGGGCGAGCCCTGGCAGGTGGCCTACCTGCCCATCGACCCCAAGGACCTCGGCCGCGACTACCAGGAGGTGATTCGCGTCAACAGCCAGTCGGGCAAGGGCGGCGTCGCCTTCGTGCTCGAGCGCGACTACGGGCTCATGCTGCCGCG
This sequence comes from Burkholderiales bacterium, assembly GCA_964201515.1. GTDB lineage: Bacteria > Pseudomonadota > Gammaproteobacteria > Burkholderiales > SG8-39 > CAIYPG01. Next base: position 3,292 of record CAXNGL010000075.1, on the reverse strand, counting down.
CTGGCTGCAGGTGGAGCTCGCGCAGGAAGTGCAGAAGCACAGCGAGGTGCATGGCGGCGAAGTCGACGGTGCCACCATTCACCGGATCTTCAAGCAGCGCTTCGTCGCCGACAGCGCTCCACTGGCGCTCAGTGGCTACCAGCTCGACCGCAGCGCCGGGCGCGATGCCATCAAGGTGCATGTGAGCAAAGGCGGCACGAAGCGCACGCTGCAGGGCGACGGCGAAGGTGCGCTGTCGGCCTTCGTCGATGCGCTGATGCGCCACGGCGGGCGGCGCATTGCCGTGGTCGATTACAGCGAGCACGCCATCGGCGCCGGTACCAATGCCGAAGCCGTCACCTACGTGCAGCTGAACATCGACGGCCGGCGCGTGGCCGGCGTGGCCTTCGACCAGGACGTGGTCAGCGCTTCGATGAAGGCGGTGCTGTCGGCATGGAACCGCGCCGAACTCGAGGCGCGGCAGGGCGGTGCGCAAAAGGTCGCCTAGCGTCTCCTGCGGGCGCCGTGGCAAGCCGCGGCGCCCAGAGCCCCTGAACGCACTGCGTCAGGGGCTTTATTACGCCTTCAGCCGATACCCGGTCCGGAAAATCCACGCCACGATGGCGAGGAACACGATCAGGAAGGCCAGCGTCATTCCCAGGCTCACGCCGATGGAAACGTCGCTGGTTCCATGAAAGCTCCAGCGAAACCCGCTGATCAGGTACACCACCGGATTGAACAGCGACACGGTCCGCCACACCGGCGGCAGCATGTCGATGGAGTAGAAGCTGCCGCCAAGAAACGTGAGCGGCGTGATGATGAGCAGGGGAATCACCTGCAGCTTCTCGAAACCATCCGCCCACACGCCGATGATGAAGCCGGCAAGGCTGAAGGTCACCGCCGTCAGCACCAGGAAGCTCAGCATCCAGAACGGGTGCTCGATTTGCAGCGGCACGATCACCGCGGCCGTGGCGAGGATGACGAGGCCCAGGATCACCGATTTGCTCGCCGCCGCCCCCACGTAGGCCAGGGTGATTTCCACGTAGGACACCGGCGCCGACAAGAGCTCGTAGATGGTGCCGGTGAACTTCGGGAAGTAGATGCCGAAGGAGGCATTGGCAATGCTCTGCGTCAAGAGCGACAGCATGATGAGGCCCGGCACGATGAAGGCGCCGTAGGGCACGCCGCCCACATCCTGCATGCGCTCGCCGATGGCGGCACCGAATACCACGAAGTAGAGCGCCGTCGAAATGACGGGCGAGATCAGGCTTTGCATCAGGGTGCGCCCGAAGCGCGCCATCTCGAAGCGGTAGATGGCGCGCACGGCCAGCAGGTTCAGGCCGGTCATTTGCGCTCCCCCACCAGGCTCACGAAGATGTCCTCGAGCGAGCTTTGCGTGGTGTGCAGGTCGCGAAAGTGCACGCCGGCTTCGCCGAGGCCGCGCAAGAGCGCGGCGATGCCACGGCTGTCGTCCTCGGCCTCGCTGGCATCGAAGGTGTAGACCAGCTCATTGCCGCCCTTGGCGAGCGCAAGCTGCCAGGCAGCGAGCGCGGGCGGGACGGCGGCCAGCGGCTCCAGCAACTGCAGGGTGAGCTGCTTCTTGCCGAGCTTGCGCATCAATTCGGTCTTTTCCTCGACCATGATGAGCTCGCCCTTGCTGATCACCCCGATGCGATCGGCCATCTGCTCGGCTTCCTCGATGTAATGCGTAGTGAGGATGATGGTGACGCCCGCGGCCCGCAGTTGCCGCACCAGCGCCCACATGTCGCGCCGCAGCTCGACATCGACGCCGGCCGTGGGCTCGTCGAGGAACAGAACGCGTGGCTCGTGCGACAGTGCCTTGGCGATGAGCAGGCGCCGCTTCATGCCGCCCGACAGCGTGCGGATGATGGCGTCCTTCTTGTCCCACAGGGACAGGTCCCTGAGGACTTTTTCAATATGGCCCGGATTGGCCGGCCGGCCGAACAGGCCGCGGCTGAACGACACCGTGGCCCACACCGTCTCGAAGGCGTCGGTGTGCAATTCCTGCGGCACCAGTCCGATCAGGGAGCGCGCGGCGCGAAAATCGGTGATGATGTCGTGGCCGTCCACCGTCACACGCCCGCTCGTCGGAGTGACGATGCCGCAGATGGTGCCGATCAGCGTGGTCTTGCCTGCGCCATTGGGCCCCAGCAGGGCGAAGATCTCGCCCCGCTGGATGTCGAGGCTGATGCTCTTGAGCGCGTGAAAACCGCCGGCATAGGTTTTGGAAAGCTTGTCGATGGTCACGATTGCAGTCATGGCGCAATCATAGCTGCTTGGCCGGCCTTGCAGTCCATGGCTTGCACTGTCCGGCCAGTTGCCGGGACAAGGGGTTACTCTCTTCACCGCTGCGTCATCAGCCATTCCAGAAACCCTGCAATGACCCGCGGATCGATGCTACGTTAGCAGTCGAACCATTCTTTTCCCCGAGGAAACCTGAGAGCCACGCCCATGGACAATACCTTGCGCATCCGTCCCGCCACCCGCGCCGACGTTGCGGTCGTGCTCGACTTCATCCGCGAACTCGCGGAGTACGAAAAGCTCACGCACCTGGTGGTCGCCACCGAGGACACTTTGGCCGAGGAGCTGTTCGGTCCGCGCAGCCCGGCCGAAGTCCTGCTGGCCGAAGCGGGGGGCGAGGCCGTAGCCTTTGCCGTGGTGTTCCACAACTTCTCGACCTTCCTCGGCAGGAAGGGCATGTACCTCGAAGACCTTTACGTGAAGCAGGACCGGCGCCGCCAGGGCTACGGGCGAGCGCTACTGCTGCACATCGCGCGCCTCGCCGTCGAGCGCGGCTGCGGGCGCTTCGAGTGGTCGGTGCTGGACTGGAACGAACCGGCGATCCGTTTCTACGAAGGCCTGGGGGCGAGCATTCTCCCGGAGTGGAAGCTGGTGCGCGTCACCGGGCCGGCGCTGGCGAAGCTGGCGCAGATGCGCTGATCACGCATCCATCCAATCGACCCGTCAATTTCCCCTTCCATATTCTGCTACTGTGCCGGCTGGCCGGCACGCAGAATGAACAAGCGCCGTTGAACGCACCAAGTACTGCCGGAAGGCTTTTCGATTTTGCAGATGACACCGCCCACGCAGGCTTCCCGACGCTACCTCGACCCCTCATCCACCGGCTTCATCGTGCTGCTGGCATTGGCGACTGCGATGCAGGCCATCGGCACCAACTTCACCGTGCCTGCGCTGCCGGCGATGACAAAGACTTTTGCCACCACAACCGATATGGTGCAGCTCACCTTGAGCGGCTACCTCGCCGGGCTGGCCAGCGGACAGATCTTCCTGG
>CAXNGL010000074.1:0-11167 GCA_964201515.1 Burkholderiales bacterium | reverse complement strand
GGTTTCCTTCCGCCTTCGTCGACCCGACATAGCGCTCGTAGAGCACCGGGGCGCAAAGCTCGCTCAGTTGGTCAAGCAATGTGCGGCGCAGCCCTGCGCGCGCCGCATCGGTGAGGTTCGCGGCGACCTGCGCGCCCAGACCCGACCAGAGCCGCTGGTCGGACTGCTCCACCAGCGCGAGGAACAGGTGCTCGAAGGCGCGCGGTTCGGTTGCGCTCTGGCATTCTGAGCTCGTCCGCGCGGCCGGGGTCTGGCAGGCTGCGGCTAGCCACTGCGCGTCGGCAAGCCACAGGGGCGTGGCGGCGGAGGCACGACGACGCACGGTAGCCAATCTTGGCAGCACCTGGTCGAACGACAGGCGGTCTCTTTCCAGGCGCCGGGCAAACAGTGCCCAGTCACCGCTGGCACACGCCCGGCACCACGCGGCGAGACGCCGCGCGGCAAGGTCAGTGTCGCCCTTTTGGCCGGGCAGGGTCTCGAAGTCGTCGGACAGCAACTCGTCAATGGTCGCGGCGCGAACCAGCAGTCGTTCAAAGTTCATGTGGCCTCTGGGAGGGTTTCTGCATGCGGATCGACATGTCGAGAGTCGACTCGGTCATGCCCCGGAACAAGCGACGTCAGGCAAATCGAGTTTATCCCCAGCCAAATATCCGGTAGTCACACGCTGCAGGACATCAGATGCAGGACATCAGCGGGCCGCCGGCGAGGACCGGGTCAAGAAGGCGAGGAGGACTTCCATGGGTTATTGAAATACTGTCAACTGGATAAGAAATCCATAATTCCACAGACGCTGATGGAATAAATACTGACAGAATGTCCGGTCGTCCCCGGCTCATCGCGGGGCGTTGCCGAGCTCCCTGATCCGGTAGGCCGTCTGCAGCATGGAGGATGCGCGCTGGATGCGCGCCTCTTCGCTCGGGTGGGTGGAAAATGCGCCCGCAGGCTCGCGATGCAGTTTCTTCAACATGCCGAGCATGGCCTCAGGGTCATGCCCGCTTCGCGCACCCAGGACGAAACCGATGTAATCGGCTTCCAGTTCCTGGCGGGCGTAGAAGTCGGACATGCGCAGGTTGACGATGTAGTTTTCGTCCAGTTCGCGCTGGATGTCCTCGAAGCGCCGGTTGCGGCCGTTATCGACGATGTAGCGCGCGATGCTGGCGAACTCGCGCGTGTGCTCGGCGAGCACATGGGCCATTTCGTGCGCGAGCAGGTAGGCCAGTTCGCTGTCCGTGAACCCGAATTTGGCTACGAATTCTTCGCCGATGAGCAGGCGGCCACCGGCCATCGATGAAGCGGTTTCATCGCAGCGCCTGCAGGTGTGGAGCTCCCAACCGATTAGAATGCCGCCGGGGTTCTCGATGCGCGCGGCGCGCTCCAGTCCCTCCAGGAGGTTGCGCAATCGGGAGAGCAATGCGTGATCCGCATCGAGGCGTCCATCCCGGGACAGGCTCCTGAGCCGCGTGCGGTAGTTGCGCTCCGCCGCGGCCTCGATGGCGTCCTTGGGGAACGCATGATCGCCGCGGAATTCGAGCAGCGCCTGGGCGCAGGCAAGTTCGGGTACCGCAAACAGTACGGCTACCAGCAGGTTTTTCATTGTTCTTCTCCTTCTCCACCAGCAGCTCGCGATATCGCTCGACCTGAACCAACACCTCGCAATCAGAATGTCACAAATATCACAAATGTCACGATCGAATTATCGGCGCTTCCGCGGAAAAGCCAAGGATTTTTTCGCTGACTTCAGCAGCGCTGCTGTCGCAGCCAGCGATGCCCGGGCGAGCCGGGCTGAGGGACTCCTGGGCAACGGATAGTCGCCGACGGATATCCGGGCGTGCGCATCCGCTTGCCCCCGGGGACGGCGCGCGGCACCCCGGATGCGCCGTCGGCACATGCGCCCTTGTCGCCGGGCGCGAACCGGCTACATCACCAGACGATGGAAGCCCCAGCCGGCTGCCGTCAGTGCGCCCAGCAGCAGTGCCAGGGGCACCAACGGGTGAATGTTGTTGAGCATGCGCATGCGGTTGCACATGAAGCCCAGGGCCTTCTGCGGTGGCGTGACCGGGCTCTTGGAATACTCCATGGCCGCCTTCACCACGTAGAACACGCTGGTGTTCGCGGCCATGACGGCGCGCGTCGCGAGATCGGTCAAGATGCCAAGGCTGCGTGGCGCGACCAGGTAATTGCATTTGAGCAGGATGCGCTGTTGGTCGTCCGGGTTGTACTCGCCTTCCACCCAATGCAGCTCGCGATGGAAATCGAGGATGCCGAAATCGTAGGTGGTGAAGGCCTTCTCGACGCCGCTGTCCTTGAACACCACGGTATAAGTGCCGTCGGACTGCAGGTAGATCAGGGAGCGCACCACCGCGCCGTAGGATAGAAAACGCAGGTTGCCGTCGTAATGCTTGCCGTACAAACCCTCGTCGCCGCCATGATCCTTGTTGTAGTGCGAGATATAGAGCTCGTCGGTGTGCTTCATCGGGGTGATGACGTGGTTCCGGTCGAACTGTTGCAGGATGGCGTCGTGAATGACCGGGCTTTCGCGCAGGCGGTCGATCTGCCAGATGATGGATTCGGGCAGCAGCCGGATGTAGACGTGCTTGGAGGGGCGCAGCTTCAGGTCCTCGCGAAAGTGGTTTTCGACCCACCTGGCAAGGCCATCCACCGTCGATCGGGACGCCATGTCCTCGAAGCGCCCGACGGTGGCGGGGAAAAGCCTGGCTGTGCTGCTGTTTCCGCTGCCGCCATTGCGCCGCGCGTGCGGTCCATCCCTTGGGTCCCTTGGGTCCCTTGCGACCTGTTGTGCTGCATCACTCATGGAAAGCCTCCGTCGGTTGGCCCGTCCTTGGCGTTCGGTGCGGCCGAGCTTGCGTGGCAGGCCGCATGGTCCTGCTATGCGGACGGTGATGGCGGCAATTTGTAGCAGAAATAGATGACAATCATATGTGCGAGCGTCGCCGCCCCGACCATTGCCTCCGGCATGCGGCCGAGCACGACCCCCGGCGCGGCGCCGATCACGGCGCCGGCGAGGATGGCGACGAGGCGGGTCGCGAGGGGGCGCGCTCGCGGGGGCGAGCTGATCGCGGCGGGCAAGCCGGGGCCGCCCGGCGTGCCCCCGCGCAGTGGCGTCACGGTGGTTTCCATGACGAGCAGGCCGAGGTTGAATGCGATGTGCGCCACCGCCAGCGGCCACCAGGCGTCGCGGAACGGCGCGTTGAGGAGCGTGCCGCCGAAGGCCGCCATGTTGCCCACCAGCATCGGGTGCGACACCCACCCGTAGGGAAAGGCCGTGATGCGTTGGTGCGGCAGGCCGGCCAGTTCATGGCCGTAGTAGGTGCGATCGGCACCCAGCGCGCGCGCAGCCACGCCGTTGAGGACAAAGCCGGCGGCGACGACGGCCAGTGACAGCGCATCGAGCGGCGTCGCGAAATAGGCGGTGCCAAGGGCCATGAGCGAGACCGACTTCATCATGACCGCGTCGCGCTTGAAGACGTCCATGGCGACGGCTCCATGTCGATAGGCGAACCAGTAGAGCCCGTAATGCCAGAAGCTCAGGGCGTAGATGGCCAGTGCATTGCTGTGTCCGGGCAGCGCAGCCAGTAGTGCCAGCGCGATGAGCACGCTGCCACTTGCGAGCGACGCATGGCGTTGCCAGTCTAGGGGGAGTGGCTGCATGACGTCGATTGAGGCGCTGCGGCCGGCACGATGCCAAAGGGCATCGCGCGAAATGGCGTGACATGCGACTCTCGCGCAATTCCAGCACAGCCAGTCCGCTTCGTGCGGCTAATTTTTTGGGCTCCCAGCGGCCTCGGCAGAGGCCGGGGTGCCGGCCATTCCCCGCTGCAGGTTGACAAGGCTCTCCTGGTTCACCTGAATGAGACCGCGGCGCGGGCGGTCAAGGTCGATGATCAGATAGACCACGAGGGCAATCAACACCACCAGCGCAATGCCGGGGATGGTGACTCGATGCGCCGCGACCCCCGATGCATAGCCGAGGATGGCCGTGGTCATCACGAATGTGAGAAACACGAGGAAGAGCACGCTCTCGGGCACATGGCGGTCGAGCGCGGCGCGGTGCCGGTCGGCCGAATCGATCATGTCGTTGAGCGCCTGGATAAAGAGACCGGTAGTCGCGGGCCGGTCGTCTTTCGTGACGGCCTGCATGGCCAGCTCCCACACTTGCGCTGCAAGGGCACCGCCTTGCTGTACCAGGGTCCTGTCTTTCACGGCATCGTCCAGGCTCAGGCGGCCTTCGCGCACGCGGATATCGACATACTGGCGCAGCTTGGCCTGGATGTCGCTTCGCATCGCGGCGGGCAGCAGTTGCGCCCGCAGGTAGGTGGTGCCGATGGCATTGGCCTCGGTCACGACAGCCTGGCTGCGTTCCTCGTAGCGCTGCAGTGCCAGTGAATAGGTGAAGCCCAGCAGCAGCGCAAGCAGTCCCAGCATGGCGGCGAGGACGGTGTTGGCCTGCGATCTCACCGCCTCGCTGGCTGCAATCGATTGTCGGCGGCCGATGCGATAGCCCAGTTCCACCGACAGCAGCATGCAAACAAGCAGCCCCATGACAGTGGCCAGGCTGCTCTGGCTGTACATCAGCTCATTCATGGTCCGTTTGCGCCCCTGCTGTCAACGTGGTTCTTCTGCCCAAGACGGAATGCTACCGCGGATGCGCCCACGATTTGTTCAATGCTCGAACCGGAAAACCAACCGGTTCCTGCCCTCCGCGCGACGGTAGTTCACCGCGGTGGGCAGGCTGCGGATCAGCACGCGGCCCAGGCCTCCAACCTGCCCGCTGGAAACGGCGGCCGTTGCCGCGTCTGCGTCGACGGCGAGGGGGTCGAATGCCGGTCCATCGTCGTCATAGTGGATCTCTAGGCCGGTCGGCGACGGAATTGCCGCAATCCACACCGATAGTTTGGTATCTTCGTCCAATGCGCCGGCTGCTTCGCGCGCCTTGCGGACCGCGTGGGTGGCCGAATTGGTGAAGAGTTCCTCGATCACCAGCTCCAGCTTCTTCACCTGTTCGTCGCTCAGCAAAGCGGCAATGCCCGCGTCCCGCACACAATGGATGGCGCGGTCGATGGCCTCCATGTCGGCCGGGAAGTGGTGGGGTTGGGGAGGCATGGCTGGAATGGATTGTCGACTGAAGGAGATGACGATGGGTGTTTCTCAGCGCAGGTGGATTGTGGCCGCGGCTTTGCTGGCGGCTGCGGCAACGGCAACAAACGCATGGGCCGCCGATGCAGCCGGCGAGGCGGGCATGGTGAAGACGTCGCGCGGCAGCGTCACCATCGAGCGCCAGGGCGCGCAACTGGCGGCAGCGCCGGGCTTCAAGGTGCTGTCGTCCGACCGCGTGCGCACCGGGGCCGACAGCGCCGTGGGCATCACGCTGCGCGACAACACCTCGCTCACGGCGGGCGCCAACACCGTGTTGACGTTGGACCGGTATGCGTTCAATCCGACCACGCACGAAGGGGCGATGCAGACGTCGTTGCAGAAGGGCTCGCTCGCGGTGATCTCGGGCAAGCTGCCCAAGGCTTCGCCTGATACGGTGCGTTTCCAGACCTCGTCCGTGACATTGGGCGTACGCGGCACCTCCTTCATCATCGAGTCGGCAGGGGAGTAGCCATGCATCCAGCCATTGTGTTTGCGATTGCGGGTCTCTTCGCATGGTTGAACCAGGCGCCCCCGCCGCCACCGCCCAAGCCCGAGGTCAAGGTGGAAGCGCCCAAGCCACAGCCTGATCGCGTGGTATTGCTGCCCGATGCCGACGGCAATGCGGGCGCAGTGGTGCTGCGCGCCGGTGCGGGGCCCGAGCAGGTGGTGGACAAGGCTTACCTGGGTGCCGAGATCACGCGAGAGGGCGCCGTGACGGTGAGCCCGCAGGACCCCGCTGACGTGCAGGCGCGCTACGGCGCGCTGCTCTCGGCACGCCCCGCAGCGCCGGCGTCCTACATGGTGTATTTCCAGTCCGGTGCCAATGCGCTGACGCCGGAGTCGCGAGCCGTATTCGACGAACTCAAGGCGGAGTTGGCGCGCCGTCCGGTGCCCGAAGTGCAGGTCATCGGCCACACCGATCGTGTCGGTCGACTGGAAGCCAACGACGAGCTGTCGCGTCGCCGTGCCGATGCCGTGCGCGACATTTTGGTCGCCGCCGGCGTCCCGCGCGGGCAGATCGAGACCTCCGGCCGCGGAGAACGCGAGCCGCTGGTGCCGACCGCCGACGAGGTCGCCGAGCCGCGCAACCGCCGCGTGGAGATCAGCGTGCGCTGACGGCAGGGCCTGAGATGCGCTGCCCATTGCAGCGCCAGCGCGCCGCATCTTCGTATCCCGCTTCATCGCGCCCCATGCCATTGAATGGCCAACAGGGTCAGGTCGTCGGAGGGCTCGGCGCCAGCCACGAAGTCGCGTACGCCCTCGCGCACGGCCGTGATCGCGCCTGTAGCGCCACTGCGCGCGGCGGCGCTGGCGAGAACGCTATCGAGCCGCGGCGGGCCATAGGGTGACAGTTGGCCGTTCATGGCTTCGGTGACGCCGTCGGTCACCAGGCACACCGTGTCACCGGGACGCAGCTGCAGGCTGATCTGCGGGTAGTCGAAACCGTCGAGCATGCACAGCGGCGGGCCGCCCTCGCCATCGGCAAGTTCGAGCTGGCCCGAGGCGCGCAGGATGCGCGGGGCGTCGTGGCCGGCAACCGAGAGTTCCAGTGCGCCGGTCTCCACGTCGAGCACGCCCGCCGCCATGGTGACGAACAGCATTTCCGGATTCTCGCGGGCGATTTCCTCATTGGTGGCGGTCACGATGGCTGCGGCACCCGCTGCGCCGCGCAGCGCGACGCTCTTGGCAAGGGCCTTGGTGACGGCCATGAAAAGGCTTGCCGGCACGCCCTTGCCGGACACGTCACCCACGACGAAGAACAGGCGCCGCGCATCCAGCATGAAGAAGTCGTACAGGTCACCGCCCACGTCGCGCGCAGGCTCGAGCAATGCAGCCACCGTGAAGCGCGTCTCTCCCGGGAACGCCTTCACCGGGTCGGGCAGCGTGCCCAACTGGATACGCCGCGCGGCGGCCAGTTCTCCGGCCGTCTGCGCTGCTGCCTCACGCTCGCGATGCAGTTCGGCTTCGGCGACCCGGCGCTGGCGGTCGGCCTCGATGAAGGCGCTGCCCAAGAGGCTGCCCAGCACGATGTTGAGGCTGGCGAAGGCGCCTGCAGCGTCGAGCAGCAAGCCGGCGAATTTGAAGGTCGCGAAACCCGCACCGAAGAGCACCCCGTACAGGATCATGGCGAGAAAGGTGGCCAGGCGCGGGCGCAGTGCCGGCACCGCCCAAATGAGGAATGCGCCCCCCGCAACGAGGAGCGCGGTCTCCAGCCACCCCATCCAGCGCGGCCTGAGCAGGAGGTCGTTGTCGAACAGGCTCTCCAGCAACTGTGCCTGGATCTCGACCCCCGGCACCTGCTCGCGCAGCGGCGTGAGGCGGTTGTCGACCAGGCCGAACCCGGACAGGCCGATCAGCACCAGCTTGTTCTGCAGGGTGTCGGCCGGCACCTTGCCCGCCAGCAGCGCCGCTGCCGACACGTAGCGCGCTGGGTCGGCCTTGCCGAAGTGCAGCCACACCTCGGCATCGGATTGCGTATTCACGGCGAGATCGGCCACGCGCACGCGATTGACGCCCAAGGGACCCATGTCCAGCTCGGCAGCGGGCGAGCCCGTGGCGATGCGCAGCATCTCGATGGCCAGGGACGGCAGCAGCGCATCGCCCACGCCCAGCACCAGCGGGATGCGCCGCACCACGGCGCCCTGCAGGTCCACCGACAAGAGCCCCTGCCCGCGCGCGGCAGCCTGCAGTTCGGGCAGGCTGGCGAGCACGAAGGGGTAGCGGCGCACAGAGGACAGCGCGTCGGCATCGCTGCCGCCATTGACGCGTACAGGTGTTGCGCGCAGGCCGCGTGAAGTGGTGAGTGTCTCGTTGTCGAAGCCAGCCGCTCCCAGCACCGTGGGCGTCTCGCGGATCGCGTCGGCCAGCACGCGGTCGTGGTCGGGCAGCGCCATGAGCGCACGTCGCAGCGAGTCCTGGCCCTTTTCCAGGCGCGCTGCCATCTTCGCGGGCGAGGTCTGGTCCGGCTCCGGCATGTAGATGTCCACGCCGATGGCGGCCGGACTCATGCGACCGATGACACGGATGAGTTCGGCGGTGCGGTCGCGCGGCCACGGCCACTGGCCGATTTCCTTGAGGCTCGCCTCGTCGATGTCCACGATCACCACGGGCGCGGAGTCGCGCGCGCGCGGGAACACCGACTGGTATTGGTCGAAGAGCTCCAGCCGTGCTGTCTTGAAGGGCGTGCGCTCGGGGAATTGTGCAACGATCACCAGCAACACGAGGAGTGCCGCTGCCATCGGACGTCCGTCGTCGGCCTGGAACAGCCGGCGCAGATAGGCCAGGGCGCGCCTCATTGGGCAGCCGCGGGTTGTGCCCGCGTCATTGGGTGGCGCTCACGGGAAGGCGTTCATGGTGTGCGCCTAGACGGTGATTTCCAGGCCGTCCCATGCAGACAGCACTTCCAGCGCCGAATCGTCGCGGGTGATTTCCTCGAAGCGGCGCGTCTCGGCGAGCACGCTGTCGATGCGCTCGTCACTGTAGGCGGGCTCATGGTGGAACATGCAGAGCCGGCGCGCACCGGCCATCTGGCACAGCTCGACACCGACGATATTGCTCGAGTGGCCCCAGTCGGCCTTCACCGAGATGGCGTCGGCAAGCGAATACATGGCGTCGAAGATCACCAGGTCGGCATTGCGGAAGAAATTGACGAAGACGTTGGTTTCTTCGGCGTTCTCGAGACGGTGCTCGGAGTCGGTGGAGTACACCACCGACTTGCCGGCGCCCTCGAAGCGCCAGCCGTAGGAGTCGCCGCCGTGGCGCTGCTTCAGGGTGGACACGCTGACGCCCGCGACATTGCGTGTCTCACCCGGCGCCATCACGTCGAATTCGATGCTGGAGGCAAGCAGCGAGAAGTCCACCGGGAAGGAGGGCGCGGCCTGCTGGCGCTTGAAGGCGTGCTCGAGCTCGGCATGGCAGCCGTGGATGACGATGCGGTTGCCGGGAATGTACACCGGCGTGAAGAAGGGGAAGCCCATGATGTGGTCCCAGTGCACATGCGACATGAACACATGATAGGTCTGCGGGTGGGCCGGGCCGTAGCGCTCCAGCATGCGCTGGCCGAAGGCGCGCACGCCGCTGCCCATGTCGCACAGCAGGTGCTCGTTGCCCGCGTCCTCGGCTCCGGTCTCGATCTCGACGCAGCTCGAATGCCCGCCATAGGTGCCGGACACGGCAAAGCCCAGGCTGTCGATGAAGCGTTCGATGTCTGAATCGTCGCCGATGGGCGTCGCTCGGTCGCGTGCCGCGCGCAGCGCCGTGCCGATCCTGGCGCGTACATCCTTCGCTGTGATCGATACCGGGATGGAGCCGCGCGTGCCCCAGAATCGCACCTTCATGCGCGGGCCCTCACGCTGCGGCGCCCAGCGCAGCGACGCCGGCATCCACCGAGTCATGAACCTTCAGCACCAGGTGAAAGCGGCTGATCTCGAACACTTCGCGCACCGTGGGTTGCAGCGCGGCAATCGCGACCCTGCCCTTTAGCGCGCCGACCGTGCGCGCGATCAGCATGAGCGCGCGCAGCCCGACGCTGGAGATGTAATCGACGCCGGAAAAATCCAGCAGCAGCGGGCTGCCCTCGCTGGTGCAGGCGGCCACGTGGGTTTGCATCGCCTGCTGGAACAACGGTGCCTGGGCGTGATCGATGCGACCCTTGGGCGCCACAACCGTGACTGCGCCGATCTGCGTGCTGCTCAGTTCCATGTGCTTCGCTCCCTTGTTCTTGCGGTGTGATCCGGTTCCAAGGCGCAATAGTGCTGGTGCGGACGTGGGGGCAATTATCGCCTGAGTACTGCTATAGTCGCCATCGAGAAATGCGGGGGTGGGGGCATGCGAGGGCACGCAGTCGCCTGCCCCCATCGATGGCGCGGCGGATGTTTTGAGGGGGCAGTCTGGTGCTTGACGACAGCCGGGGCGCAGCGGAACTTCGCCGTTTCGCGCACGGCGTCCTCGCGCGACTGCGCGAGGACCGCTGCTTCCAGGTGGCCTCCGGGCTCACCTTCACCACGCTGCTCGCCCTGGTGCCATTGTTGATGCTGGCGCTGACGGTGTTGTCGATGACCCCCGGGTTCACCGGCATCGCCATGCGCTTCGACGACATGCTGGCCGGGCATGTGCTGCCGGAGTCCATTGGCCGCGCGGTGACGCGCTATTTCGAGCAGATCGCGTCGCAGGCGCAGCGGCTGACCATGATCGGCGTCGCCGGCCTCCTGGTGACGGCGCTGCTCACCATGCATACCATCGAGTCGGCGTTCAACGACATCTGGCGCGTGCCGCGCCGCCTGCCGACGGCGCGCCGTTTCGTCATGTACTGGGCGGTGCTGACGCTGGGCCCCATCCTGATCGGTGCGAGTCTCACCATCTCCTCGTACGTGGTTACGCTCTCTCTCGGGCTGGTGGGTGGCGCGCCGCGGGTGGCGGGCGCGCTGACGCGGCTTGCGCCCGGCGTGCTCACCATCGCCGCGTTCACCCTGCTCTACTACCTGGTGCCAGGGCGCCGCGTGAGCATTCGCCACGCGCTCGTCGGCGGCCTGGTGGCGGGGGTGCTGTTCGAACTTGCAAAACGCGGCTTTGCGTTCTATGTGTCGGAGATGACCACCTACGCTTCCGTGTACGGCACCTTTGCCGCTGTGCCGGTGTTCCTGCTGTGGGTGTATGTGTCGTGGATGGTGACGATCATGGGGGCGGTGGTTGCGGCCATGCTGCCCGATTACGGCCGCATGCGCTTTGAGGGCTCGCGACCGCCGGGTATCGTGTTCTGCGAGGCGGTGGAAGTGCTGAAGGCGCTGGCCGCGGCCCATGCGCGCGGAGAGGTGCGTGATCTGGGACAGTTGTCAATCATGGTGCATCTGCCGCGCCACCGCTGCGAAGACATCCTGGTCACGTCGGCGGCCAAGCAGTGGGCGGGCAGGCTCGCCGGCGAGCGCTGGGCAATGGTGAGCGACCCATCGCGAATTTCACTCGCGGATGTCTATCGACAGTTCGTTTCTGCGCCAGAACAGTTGGCCAGGCTCGC
>CAXNGL010000073.1:0-11311 GCA_964201515.1 Burkholderiales bacterium | reverse complement strand
GGCGCTGGTTGACCAGTTGCCCAGCGAACCCGAACGCATCGACCGGTTGTGCGAACTGAACGTGATCGAACAAGTGAACAATGTCTGCCAGACCACCATCGTGCAGGACGCCTGGGCGCGCAGCCAGCCGCTGGCCGTGCACGGGTGGATCTACGGCCTGGAAAACGGCCTGCTCAACGACATGCGCGTCACGGTGTCCAGCCTGGACGAAGCGGCCACGGCATTCGATGACGCGCTGCTCTCCTTGCAACCAGCCAAAAAGCCGTGAGGGAACGGGCGCGAGGGTTGTTTCCCTCGCCGCTCGCCACACCGCCGATCTCGCCTCGCCTGAACACGCGCCCACCCGGAACTCCACCCGATGCCCTCACCTGACCTGAGCAAGCTGCATATCGACCGTCAGCCCGGTAACGGCGGACGGCGGCAGGGTCGGCCGTGGCTGCGCATCGCGCTGGTCGTCTTGCTGCTTGCGCTCGCCTCGGCATGGGTGGCGAATCGCATGACCGCGGCACCCGTGGTCGAGACCGCCAGCGTTGTCAATGCCTGGCCGGCGCAGAACTACACCGTGCTCAATGCATCGGGGTATGTGGTGCCGCAGCGCAACGCCGCCCTCTCATCCAAGGGCCAGGGGCGCCTCGAATGGCTGGGGGTGCTGGAGGGCAGCCGCGTCAAGGCCAACCAGATCATCGCGCGCCTGGAGAGCCGCGATGTGCGCGCCACGCAGGAGCAGGCGGCAGCGCAGGTCAACGTGGCGCGCGCCAACCTCGAGCAGAGCCTGGCCGAAGAACGCGACGCCCAGGCCAATCTGCGCCGCTCGGCCGAGCTGCTGGCCAAGGGCTTCATCTCCGGCGCACAGCAGGACACCAATATTGCGCGCGCCGACAAGGCCGCAGCAGGGGTGGCCAGCGCGCGCGCCGCCATCGCCTCGGCCGAAGCCAGCCGGCGTGTTGCGGAAGTCGCCGTGGAGCAGACGCTGATCCGCGCGCCTTTCGACGGCATGGTGCTGACCAAGAACGCCAATGTCGGTGACAACATCACGCCGTTTTCATCCGCCGTCAATAGCAAGGGCGCGGTGGTGACCATCGCCGACATGAACACCCTCGAAGTGGAAGCCGATGTGTCCGAGTCGAGCATCGCCAGGATCCGCGCCGGCCAACCCGTGGACATCCAGCTCGACGCCCTGCCCGAGCTGCGCCTGGCCGGCGTGGTGGCGCGCATCGTTCCTACCGTGGACCGCGCCAAGGCCACGGTGATGGTGAAGGTGCGCTTCGTCGAGCGCGATGCGCGCGTTCTCCCCGACATGAGCGCCAAGGTGGCCTTCCTCGACCATGCCGTCCCCGCCGACGACAAGAAAGCCGTGGCCGCCGTGCAGCCGGGCGCCGTCGTCGAGCGCGGCGGGCGCAAGGTGGCCTTCGTGGTGACCGACAATATCGCGCGCATGACCGAGGTCTCCGCCGGCGCGAAGATCGGCGACCTGGTGCGGGTCACCGGACTCAAGGTCGGCGACAAGGTCGTGCTCACGCCTTCGGACAAGCTCAAAGACGGCATGCCGGTAACCGCGGCGAAGAAGTAGCCGTGCGCGGCTTTCGCATCACCGCAGATGGCGGCCTCGCATGAGCGACACACCACGCAGCAAGAGCGCCGCATCGGCCACCGAGCCACTGGTGAAAATCCGCGGGCTCGCCAAGTCCTATCGCCGCGGCGACCAGGTGGTGCCGGTGCTGTCGGACATTTCCCTCGACATCATGCCGGGCGACTTCACTGCGCTGATGGGGCCTTCCGGCTCTGGCAAGAGCACCCTGCTCAACCTCATCGCCGGCATCGACAAGCCGGACGCCGGCGCGCTGCGCGTGGCGGGCATCGACATCACCGCGCTCGGCGAATCGGAACTGGCCGACTGGCGCGCCGCCAACGTGGGCTTCATTTTCCAGTTCTACAACCTGATGCCGGTGCTCACCGCCTTCGAGAATGTCGAGCTGCCACTGATGCTGGCTGGCCTGTCGCGCAGCGAGCGCCGCGAACGCGTGGAGCTGACGCTGGACGCCGTGGGCCTGTCGGACCGTCTGCAGCACTATCCCAACGAACTCTCGGGCGGGCAGCAGCAGCGCGTGGCCATCGCGCGCGCCATCGTCACCGATCCCACGCTGCTGGTGGCCGACGAGCCCACCGGCGACCTTGATCGCGTGTCGGCCGCCGATGTGCTGGCCATGATGCAGCGCCTCAACGCCGAACTGGGCAAGACCATCATCATGGTCACGCACGACGCCAATGCCGCGCACGCGGCGAGGAAAATCATCCACCTGGAAAAGGGCGAGTTCCTGCCCGAAAACAGCTAGGCAAGGTCTGATGCACCGGCTTTGGCGAGCCTCAGTGCCGCTTTTTATTTTATCGGGCCCCGCCTTTCTGACGGCTGGCGGGCATCACGCCAGCCGTCAGAAAGGCGGGGTATCAGTAAATGCATCCACGAAGCCATAACGTGGAAATTGGTTAATGTGAGTCCCTCAAAGCCTCCATAGTCCCGGAAAACTCATGTTCCCCCTCAACCTCATCGTCCGCAACGCCTTTCGGCACCGCCTGCGCACGCTGCTCACCATCGTCGGGCTCATGATTGCCGTGCTCGCCTACGGCCTGCTGCAGACCGTGGTGGATGCCTGGTACGCCGGCGCCGCAGCATCTTCGGCCACGCGCCTGGTGTCGCGCAGTTCCATCTCGCTCGCCTTCTTCCTGCCGGTCAGCTACGAACAGCGCATCCGCGGCGTGGAGGGCGTGAAGACGGTCGGCCACTCCAACTGGTTTGGCGGCATCTACCAGGAGCCGAAGAATTTCTTCCCGCAGTTCGCCGTATCCGACAACTACATGGACCTGTACCCGGAGTTCGTGCTGGCGCCGGATGACCGCGCCGCCTGGCAGCGCGACCGGAAGGGCATCCTCATCGGACGCCAGCTCGCCGACCAGTTCGGCTTCAAGGTCGGCGATCCCCTGCCCATCAAGGGCACCATCTATTCGGGCACCTGGGAATTCACGGTGCGCGGCATCTTCGACGGCGCGGACGCGAGCAAGGTGACGCGCCTGGCCATGTTCCACTGGGACTACCTCAACGAAACGGTGCGCAAGACCTCGCCGCGGCGCGCCGACGTGGCCGGGGTGTTCGTCGTCGGCATCGACAACATCGACAGCGCCGCGGCCATCGCGCGCAACATCGATGCCCTGTTCACCAATTCTCTGGCCGAGACGCTCACCGAGAGCGAGCAGGCCTTCCAGCTGAGTTTCGTCGCCATGTCCGACCAGATCATCGCCGCCATCCGCGCCGTGTCCTACGTGGTCATCGTCATCATCATGGCCGTGATGGCCAACACCATGGCCATGAGCGCGAGGGAGCGCCTGTCCGAATACGCCACCCTCAAGGCGCTCGGCTTCGGGCCGTGGTTCCTCGCCCTGCTGATCACCGGCGAGTCGCTGCTGATCAGCGCCATCGGCGGTGGCCTCGGCATGGCTGTCACGGCACCTTCGGCCGCCGCATTCAAGAAGGCCGTAGGACTCTTTCCGATCTTTTCCGTGTCGGATGACACCGTCGTCGCGCAGGCTGCCTGCGCGCTGGCGGGGGGCGTGGTGGCGGCAGTGGTGCCGGCGGTGCGCGCCGCGCGGGTGCGCATCGTCGACGGCCTGCGGGCCATCGGGTAGGCAATACACCATGGCCTCCGCAACCGCCATCCCGCTCGCCTACATCGCGCGCAACCTGTGGACGCGGCGCCTCACCACGGCGCTCACCGCGGGCGGCCTGGCGCTGGTGGTGTGGGTGTTCGCCACCGTATTGATGCTGGATGCAGGCCTCAAGCAGACCCTCGTCACCACGGGTGAATACGACAACATCGTCGCCATCCGCAAGGGTTCGGAGACCGAAATCCAGAGCGGCATCAGCCGCATGCAGGCCAACGTCATCGAGTCCCACCCGGCGGTGGCCCTGGGCACGGATGGCGAGCGCATGGTGTCCAAGGAAACCGTGGTGCTGATCTCGTTGAAGAAGACCGGCGCCGGCAAGCCCTCCAACGTGATCATCCGTGGCGTCTCCGCCAAGGGCATGGCGCTGCGCCCGCAAGTTCAGCTCACGCAGGGGCGGCGCTTTCGGCCAGGCTCATCCGAGATCATGGTCGGCAGCAGCATCGCGCGTGGCTTTGCTGGCACCGCCATCGGCGACACGCTGCGCTTTGCCCAGCGCGACTGGACCGTAGCGGGCCATTTCGATGCCGGCGGCAGCGGTTTCGATTCTGAGATCTGGGGCGACGCCGACCAGCTCATGCAGGCCTTCCGGCGCATCGGCTATTCATCCATGGTGGTGCGGCTCGCCGCCGCCGACAGCGGCACGCTGGAGCGCCTGCGCAACGACATCAACGCCGATCCGCGCCTGACCAACGAGATCAAGCGCGAGCAGGTGTTCTACAGCGACCAGTCAAGGGCGCTGTCCACCTTCATCACCATCCTCGGCCTCACGCTGACGGCGATTTTTTCCATTGGCGCCATGATCGGCGCCATGATCACCATGTACGCCTCGGTGTCCAGCCGCGTGGCCGAGATCGGCACGCTGCGCGCGCTGGGCTTCCGGCGCTCGGGGGTCCTGTATGCCTTCATGGCCGAAGCGCTGCTGCTGGGTCTCACGGGAGGCATCGTCGGCCTGGCCTTCGCATCATTGATGCAGTTCGCCTCGTTCTCCACCACCAACTTCCAGACCTTCGCCGACCTGTCGTTCCGGTTCACGCTGACGCCCGCAATCGCCGCACAGACGCTGTTGTTTTCGCTGGCCATGGGCCTCGTCGGCGGGTTCCTCCCGGCGATGCATGCGGCGCGGCTGGGTATCGTGGACGCGCTCAGGGCGCACTGAGGCCGGCAGCGGGATGGCGGGCCACCTGGCTCAGTCGGCCATCTGCAGCAACACCGGTTGGTGGTCCGAGGCATCGGTGAGGGCGTTGACACTCACCGACTCCACCCGCGGCGCCAGGTCCTCGGTGACGAAGATGAAATCGAAGCAAAACGGATCCCCCGGCCATTGCGCCTTGTCGTGCACGCCCACCGTGGGCGCATGCACGGCGCCCGGATGCGCGAGCGCCCAGGCATCGCGATAGGCCGGCACCCTGGCCTCGGAAGACGACCCCTCGATCGGCGCCTGCAGGCGCGCATACGACGGGTCGTCCGGCAGGAAGTTGAAGTCGGCGGTGAGGATGGCCGATACCGGGCAGGCTACCGGCTCGAACGGACTGCCCACATGATCGGCGCGCCGCTGCGCCGGGCGCACGCGTGAATGACTTGCAGCCAGCCCCTGCAGCGCCCGCAGGGATTCCACCTGGACCGCCCGCTGCGTTTTTGAATAATACTCAAGATGGGTAGTAGTTACCCGTAGATCATGGCTAGACAAGCGAATTGTTATCTCCACTGCCACGCGCTGCATGCTCGGCTGATTGGCGTCCGCGGGCCATGGCAGGAGGTGGCGTTGGGCCTGCAGCACCGGCAGGCGGCTGAAGATGGCATTGCCGAACTGGCGGCGCGGCCCTGCAACGGTGTTGGCGGCACGGTCGGTGGCGATGCCTTCGATCAGCATGTACCCGGACAAGGCTTCGGCCAGCAACCGGAACTGGTCTTCGCCATGGCTGCCCTCCAGGCCGGTGTCGAAGCCGCGCGCCACTTCCTGCAGGCACAGCACGTCGAAGTCCGCCATGTCGCGGCAGGTGCGCGCGATGCGGGCCGCATCGACGCGGCCGTCGCAGCCGCGGCACCATTGGATGTTCCAGGTGATGAGCTTCACGCCGCAGCCCTGCTACCGACGACTGGCCCGCTCGAGCCCGAACTAGCCTTCGGACGCCAACGGATCGTAAGCCGGGTCGGTCTCGATGGCATCGAGGCGCGCAATGATGCGCACCGAGAACCCGTCATCGAGCACCGGGCGCCCGCGCAGGGCGTCACCAGCCAGGTGGGCGAGGAACCAGTCATTGCGTGCATCGGCGTCGGCGCGCAGCGCCTCGATGAGGAGCGGGCCGCAGGTGCAGCCGGGCTGGCCACCGCAGGTCCCGCACGGCTCGCCATCCATCCAGGCAGACCATTTCTCGTTCATTTCACCACCTCCTTCCGCGATACGGTTCGAGCTGCGGGCGCAGGGCCGCGGCAATGCGTTCGCGCGCCCTGAAGATGCGCGAACGCACCGTGCCTACCGGGCAGCCAAGCGCGGCGGCTATCTCGTCGTAACTCCTGCCTTCCAGTTCGCGCAGCTCGATGGCCGAACGCTCCGTCGCGGGCATTTCCTGCATCGCCCGCGCCACTGTCTCGGCGATCTGGCGCCCCGCCATCAGGCGCTCCGGGTCCTCCGTGTCGATGGCCTCCGGCGGCGGCGCATCATCCTCCTCGGCACCGGACCGCTGCATCAGCTGCGGGATACGGCTGCGTTGCGCGACGAGCTGGTTCTTCGCGGTGTTGACACCGATGCGGTGCAGCCAGGTCGAGAAGCGGCTGTCGCCGCGAAACGACAGGATGCCGCGCCAGGCCTTGATGAAGGTCTCCTGGGTCAGGTCCTCGGCTTCCTGCGGCGACTTGACGATGCCGGCAATGGCCCAGGCGACGCGCCGCTGGTGCTTGACCACCAGCAGGTTGAACGCATGCCGGTCGCCGGATTGCGCGCGTCGTACCAGCTCGAGATCGGGATCGGGAATCGGTGCGTCCATGCAGCCCTGTCGATGACCGCCCGCACGCCAGGTGCGCGGGCCGGAAAGGGGTGTATGGTACTGGTTATTGGCCCCTCGGGGCTGGAGCTGGAACATGAGGACCTCAGACATGGGCAACAGGGGAAAGTTCGCAACAGCTGGAAGCCGGTTTCAACATGCGGGGACGCTCCCCCCATGCTCCCACACGCAGCGGCTCGGACGAAGGCGGGGCCTGGCCGGGGTGGTTTTGACGGCACTGCTCCTCGCCTCGCTGAGCCTGGCAGCCGGCGCGCAGACTGCGCGGCTGCCCGTGGATCGCATCAAGCTGCCGCCGGGATTCACCGTCAGCGTGTTCGCCGACAACCTGCCGGGTGCCCGGTCGCTGGCGGTGGGGCGCGACAACGTGGTCTTCGTCGGCACGCGCGGCCAGGGCAACGTGTATGCGGTGAAATACGCCGCGGGACGCGCCACGCGGGTGATCACCGTCGCCTCCGGCCTCAACAGCCCGAACGGCGTGGCGTTGCGGGATGGCGCCCTTTACGTGGCGGAGATCAGCCGCATCCTGCGCTTCGATGCCATCGAGTCGCGGTTGGACGCCGGAAAGATTCCCCCACCCGCCCTCGTCAGCGACCGCTACCCGCGCGACGGGCACCACGGCTGGAAGTTCATCGCCTTCGGGCCGGATGGCAAGCTCCACGTGCCGGTCGGCGCCCCCTGCAACATCTGCGCGCCCGACCCGGATCGCTATGCCGCGATCACGCGCATCAACGTGGACGGCAGCGGCTACGAAGTGGTGGCGCGCGGCGTGCGCAATTCGGTGGGCTTCGACTGGCACCCGGAAACGCGCGAGCTGTGGTTCACCGACAACGGCCGCGACTGGCTGGGCGACGAGCTGCCCTCCGACGAACTGAACCGCGCGCCCGCGAACGCGACTGCGGCCGGCCTGCATTTCGGCTTTCCGTACTGCCACCAGGGCGACCTGCCCGACCCGGAATTCAGCCGCAAGCGCGACTGCAGCGAGTTCGTGGCGCCCGCCGCCAAGCTCGGCCCGCACGTGGCCGCGCTCGGCATGCGCTTCTACACCGGCAGCCAGTTCCCGGCCGAGTACCGCAACAACATCTTCATCGCCGAGCACGGCTCCTGGAACCGCTCCACCAGGATCGGCTATCGCATCAAGCGCGTGGTGCTGGAAGGCAACAGGGTGGCGCGCCAGGAGGTGTTCGCCGAGGGTTGGCTCGCGGGTGAACAGGTGTGGGGCCGGCCGGTCGACGTGTCAATGTTGCCTGACGGCTCGCTGCTGGTGTCGGATGACTACGCCGGGGCGATCTACCGCATCAGCCACCGGGGCGGCTAGCAGACTGCGAAGCGCCATGACGCTCATTACACGGGAAGGGAATCTTTGACGAACCAGGCGGCATTCCTGCCTCCGGGCAGTGTCAAGGCACGCGCCGAGCATCCGCGCGACTACTTCGCCGCCTTGCGTGAACAGGGCGATGTCGTGGCCGACGGCGGCGACAAGGTGGTGCTCGAGCCGGCGCTGGTGGAGTGGGTTCTGCAGGACTACAAGGCGTTTTCCACGCGCGGCGGCAACTTCTACGGCCGCAGCCGGCCCATCATCCCGCAGCAGGTGGACCCGCCGGCACATGCGCGCTACCGGCGCATCCTCGGGCCGCTGATGTCGGCGCCGCGCATGGCGGCACTCGAACCCGGACTGGTGGCGCGCATGCACGAGGCCATCGACGGTTTCATTGCGCAAGGTGGCTGCGAGCTGCGCGAAGCGATCGCAGTGCCGATTCCCGGCATCTCGGTGATGCACCTGCTCGGGCTGCCGGTGGCGGACCTGCCCTTCTTCGTGGCCTTCAAGGACGCCATCCTGCGCCCGCGCGCCCTCCCTGGCACGCTGGAGGAGCAGATGCGCACGCAGGCGGATTTCGCCGCGAGGAATACGCGCTACTTCGAGGCGCTCATTCGCGAGCGGCGCGCCAGGCCGGGCGATGACCTCATCTCGGCCATGATGCAGGCCGGATCGGAGGACGAGCGCCTCACCGACGAGGAAATCCAGGACATCTGCTTCCAGCTGCCGATGGCGGGCCTCGACACCGTGACCGGCATGCTGCTGCTCAGTTTTGCATTCCTCGCGCAACACCCCCAGTACCAGGCGCTGCTGGCTGATAAACCGGAGAGTACCGATGCCATGATCGAGGAACTGCTGCGCTGGGAGACGCCGAACTCGGCCCTCAAGCGCACGGTGATCGCCGACATGGAGATTGCCGGCTGCCCGTTCAAGGCGGGCGAGCGCGTGCTGGCCTCCATCGGTGCAGCCAACACCGACCCGCGGCGCCTCCCGGACGCGCTGGTGTTCAACCCCGCGCGCAGCCCCAACCGGCACCTCACCTTCGGCACCGGCGCACACACCTGCGTGGGCAACCACCTGGCGCGGCTGGAGCTGCGCGTGGTGCTGCGCGAATGGCATCGGCGCATTCCCGTCTATCGATTGAAACCCGGGGCAACGCTCGACTACAGCGACGACAACATGACGCGCACGCTGGCGGCGCTGCCGCTGGAGTGGGATGCGGCAGCGACCAAAAGCCGCGCGTAGCGGGGGCACGACGGTCCTGCCCGGGCTGTGATGAAGGCCTCGGGTGGATCCTCGATGGGTGACACTTCAGGCAGGCACCGCCAACTGGCAACTCAGCCCGGCACCTCGGGTACACAGCTCAGGTAGACTGCGGCCCTGCGCCACCCACCACAGGAATTTCTCCATGCAGATCCTCCGCAATGCCCTGTTCGGCAGCCTGTTCTTCGCCACCGCATCCACCGCCCACGCACAGGCATTTCCCAACAAGCCGCTGCGCCTGATCGTCCCCTACCCGGCCGCCGGCGCCGTGGACATCGTGTCGCGCCTGCTCGCCGACAAGCTGGGCGGCTCGCTCGGCACCACCGTGATCGTGGAGAACAAGGCCGGTGCCGCGGGCATGATCGGCGCCGACCAGATGGCGAAATCGCCTGCCGACGGCTACACCCTCGCCATGATCACGGTGAGCAGCCACGCCATCGCGCCCAGCGTGTACAAGTCCATGCCCTACGACCCGCTGGCCGATTTCGCCATGGTGTCGATCACCGCCAACACGCCGTACATCATCACCGTCAGCCCGTCGGTGCCGGCGCGCTCCCTGCGCGAACTCATCGCGCTGGCGAAGGCCAAACCGGGCGCCCTCAACTTTGGTTCATCGGGCACCGGCACCACGCCGCACCTGGCGGGCGAACTGTTCAACACCCTGGCGGGCGTGACACTCAATCACATTCCCTACAAGGGCAGCGCGCCGATGGTCAACGATCTCCTCGGCGCCCAGGTGCAGGTGGCTTTCGACAACACAGTCATCCCCCACATCAAGGCGGGAAAATTGATCGGCCTGGCGGTGACCTCGGGCACGCGGCTCGCCGCCGTGCCCGACATCCCCACCGCCATCGAGGCGGGGCTGGCTGGCTACGAGGCGGTGGGCTGGATGGGAATCGCCGCGCCCAAGGGCACGCCGGCCGACGTGGTGGCGCGCCTCGCCCGCGACACCGCGCGTGGCATGGCGCAGCCGGACGTGGTGGAGAAACTCACGGCGCTCGGCTTCCAGTCGGCAAGCAGCTCGCCCGAGCAGTTCACCGCCTATATCCGCGGCGAAATCGCCAAATGGGCGAAGGTGGTGAAGGAGGCCGGCATCAAGCCGGAATAGGCGCAAGCGGTCTGGCCGGGGCCAGCCAGCGCCCGGGATGCCACCCATTGGATGCACTCGGACGCAGGCCGATGTTTACTGACAACCTGGATTGTACTGCCGCGCCTTTCCTGAAACTGAAATCGGATTACTGACAGGCAGTCATTCCATGGAGATGCCGGCAGCGCGTAGCGTCGCGACTCGGGCACCGGCCAGCCGGCGTTTCTCCAGCATCAGCAAGCCGACCACGGTCTTGGCGTCGGTGATCTTGCCCTCTGCCATCCAGGCCAGCGCGCGCGCCAGCGGCACGTGCAGGATGTCGAGGAATTCATCGTCGTCGAGTCTGGCGCCGACATGCTCGAGGCGCGTCGCCAGGTACAGGTCGATGCGCTCGTTGGAGTAGGCAATGGCGACGTGGATGCCGCCCAGGTGCTCCCATGATTGCGCGACATAGCCCGCCTCTTCACGCAGTTCGCGGCGGGCGGTGTCCAGGGGTTGCTCGTCGGCGTCGCGCTTGCCGGCCGGGAATTCGATGAAATCCCGCCCCAGGGGGTAGCGGTATTGCCGCTCCATCACCAGCTCGCCCGAATCGAGCACCGGCACGATCATCACTGCACCCGGATGGATGATGTGCTCGCGCGTGGCCGTCACGCCGTTGGGCAGGCTCACGGTGTCTCGCCGCACATCAAGCAGGCGGCCCTTGAACACCTGCGCGCTGTCGATCAGGCGTTCAGCCAGGTCGCGACCGGCGTGCCTGGGGTCGCTGTCATGGCCATCATTTTCTCCGCCGCCACTGCCGCTCCCATCGCCGCTCCCTTCGCCCGGGCCGTTCATGCATCTGTCTCCCGGCCGCGTTTCAGCAGGTAGCGGTACACGAAACCCGGATAACCCAGCACCACGAACAGGCACACCGTCACGGCATAGAAC
>CAXNGL010000072.1:0-11525 GCA_964201515.1 Burkholderiales bacterium | reverse complement strand
CCGTGGAGCGAGCTGCCTGCCGTTGCAACGAAGAAGCGCGCTCAGGCCCTTGCCTGGTGGAGCCCCGAACGCACTTCGAACAGCGTGCTCAGCGTGATCTTGCGCACCTCGATCTTGCTCTGCTCGATGTGCGCGCGCAGCAGCATGCCGGCCTGGTCCGCCTTGTACTGCATGACGGCGCGCAGGATCTTCGCGTGTTCGGCGTAGGTGGCGGCAATCCGGTCGGTGCGCGTGAAATCGAGGCGCCGGATCATGCGGATGCGCTCGGTGACATCCCAGTGCACGCGCGCGATTTCGCCATTGCCGGCGGCGCGCACCAGGGTGGCATGGAATTGCTCATCCAGCGCCCCTACTTCACGCGGGTCGCGAAGCCGGTCGGCCACCGGGATCAGCCACACCGACTTCAAGCTGTCGAGTTCGGCATTGGCGCTGCGCGAACGCATGCACAACTTGACCACTGCCGCGAGCTCCAGCGTCACGCGCAAGTCGTACAAGTCATCGATCTTGGAGAAATCCAATGGCTTCACGTACCAGCCGGATTTGGCCGCCACGTCGAGAAACCCCTCTTCGCGCAGGCGGAACAGCGCCTGGCGCACCGGCGTGCGACTCACGCCGAGTCGCGTACCGATCTCCGACTCCGAGAGCCGATCCCCGGGCACCACCTTGAAGTCGTTCATCTCGGCCTTGAGCCGCAGGTACACCTTCTCGGCCAGATTCGAGCCCGTGGCCTCGGCGGCGCGAGCGCCGGTCATGACATGGATGCGTGCAGTGGCCATGCACGGCATTGTAAGCAATATGATGAGGCTGACTGCGGCTCCATGATTCAGGCTCCCGCAGGAATCAGGCTGACATGCGCCGCCACCACGTGCCAGCCCTCGGGAAAGCGCACCCAGGTCTGGCTCTGCCGGCCGATCATGGTGCTGCTGTCGCGGCGGAACTCGGTCATCGCAGTGGCAAAGTCCCGGCCATAGGTGGTGATGACGGTCTGCTGTAGCCGGCGCGCCAGGCCGGCGGGCGAACGCGCCGCGCGAAAGGCGCGGATGGCCTCGATGCCGACGAGGTTCTCGCCACCGCCGTAGCGCACCGTCATCGTCGAATGCCAGAACAGTTCATCCAGCACCTCGACGCGGTTGTTGACCAGCGCATCCTCGTAACGCGCAAATACCGCCTGCACCTCGGCGAGCACGTCGGGCAGATTGACCGCGTCGCCTGCAATCACAGCGCGGCTACCGGTGAAGTCACAATGCCCGCAGCCTCCAGCGCCGCCGCCACGCGCAGCACCAGGTCTTCGCGCCACGGGGCGGCAACGATCTGCACCCCGATCGGCAGGCTGGACGACGGTACGTCCGGCCACACCGGGGCAACGCACACCGGCAGCCCTATGCAGGAAATCGGCTGCGTCAATAGGCCGGTATTGGGCCGCGTGGGCAGCAACCGGCCGTTGATCTCCATGGTTTCGCTGCCGATCGGCGTGGCGGCGTTGGGCGTAGCCGGCGCCAGCAGCACATCGACGTCCTGGAAAATCTTCGCCACTTCCCGGGCAAACCACAGGCGCACGCGCTGCGCCTGGTTCACCCAGGCGGCGGGCAGCAGGGTGCCGGCAATGAATCGGTCGCGTGACAAGGGCTCGAAGTCGGCGGCGCGGCGGCGCAGGTCGTCAAGGTGCAAGGCGCCGCCCTCGGCATTGCCGATCAGGAAAGCCGCAGCGCGCGCCCGCGCCACTTCGGGAAATTCCAGCCGACGCGTTGCACCCAGTGCCGCGGCGACGCGCTCGACCGCGGCGCGCGCCTGCACACCGGCGTTCTCGGCAAAGTAACCGCCCAGCACGGCGACGCGCAGGCCATCGGCACCAAGCGACAACAGCGCGGCGGTCGGTTCGTGCGGCCGCGGCAGGCAGCCAGCATCATGCGCATCGTGCCCCTGCATAACATCGTAGGCGAGTGCGAGATCGGCCACACTGCGCGCCAGCGGCCCCAGCACATCAAGGCTCGCCACAAATGGATAGGACCCCGTGCGCGGCAGGCGCCCGTAGGTCGGCTTGAGTCCGAACACGCCGCACAGGGACGCGGGCACGCGGATCGACCCGTTGGTATCCGACCCGAGCGTCAGCGGTACCTGCCCTGCTGCCAGCGCCGCGCCCGAACCGCCGGAGGAACCGCCGGCGATGCGCGTCAGGTCATGCGGGTTGTGGACGGCGCCGTAGTGCGTGTTCTCGGTGGTGAAGCCGTAGGCGTATTCATCCATGTTGAGCGCACCGACCAGGATCGCGCCGGCGGCCTCCAGGCGACGCACCAGCAACGCGTCGCAGGCGGCCGGCGCGCTGTCGTTCTCGATGATGGAACCCGCGCGCGTGGGCAGGCCCTTCACGTCGTACAGGTTCTTCACCGCGAACGGGACACCCAGCAGCGGCAGGTCGGCCAGCGCGGCCCCGCCCTCCGAGCCCAAGGCCAGATCGAGGTCTGCCGCGCGGCGCGTGGCGCGCACCGCCAGCACGTCGGTGAATGCGTTCACGCGCACGTCGGTGGCATCGATGCGCTGCAGGGATTGGCGCACCAGCGAGAGCGCCGTGACGTCCCGCGAGCGCACCGCCTGCGCCATGCGCGATGCGCTCCACGCCGCCATCGGCGCGCGCGCGCTAGCGCCCATCGCTGGCCGCAGCGCCGGGTGACACCGGCACGAATGCTCCCGCGGGCTCATCCCCCACGCCGAGCGGGTGCGCGTCGAGCAACGCTGCGTAGGACGCTGCCAGCGCGAAGTAATGCAGGACGCCGGGCCGGTGCCCGGGCGCGATGGGCAGCGCAAGCAAGGCGGCGGCCGCATCCACGTAAGTCTCGATTTCTTTTGGCGTCATCCCGATGTACCAGCAGTCGAGCGTCGCATCGGCTAGCGCCGGACTTCGCGCTGGAAGATCTCCAGGCTGCGTTTCTTGGTGGCGATGAAGCTCGGCTCCGACAAGGTCGCCACGGTGCGCGGCCGCGCGTCTTCGTAAGGCAGGATCTCGGCGATCTTGGTCGGCCGCTTGGTGAGCAGCAGCACCTGGTCGGCCAGATAGACCGCTTCCTCGAGATCGTGCGACACCAGCAACATGGTGGTACCGCTGTGCAGGAACACTTCCTGCAACTTCTCGCGAATGAACAGCGTCATCTCGAAATCGAGCGCCGAGAACGGCTCGTCGAGGAACACCACCTCGGGCTTGGGTGCCAGCGCGCGCATGATGGAAGCCGTCTGTTGCTGCCCTCCGGACAGCTCGTAGGGATAGCGCTTCAAGTCGAACTTGACGTCGAAGGAGGCCACCAGCTCTTCCATGCGACGATCGACCTCGGCCTTGGACTTGCGTTCCAGCAGCAGCGGATAGGCGATGTTGTCGATGGTGCGCATCCACGGGAACAGCGCCTCGCGGTAGTTCTGGAACACGTAACCGATCTTGGTTTCGGCCAGCGACTTGCCATCGAACAGGATTTCGCCGCTGTCGATGGGAGTCAGCCCGGCGATCATGTTGATCAGTGTCGACTTGCCGCAACCATTGGGCCCGAACACCGAGACGATCTTCGCCTTGGGAATGTCGAGGTTGAAATCCTCGTACAGGGGCCAGCCGGCGAAGTACTTGGTCAGCCCGCGGATGGTGATGTGGGTGCCCGCCGGCCCCGGCACGAAGGGCCGCGCCGGTACGTCGTCTCCCACCACTGCAGTGTGGCTCACTCTCATGATGACCTTCCGTTACTCATATGCGGCTCCTCATCTGCCACTCCTCATCTGCCACTCCAATGCACGATGCGCCTCTCCACCACCAGGAACAGCACATTCAGCGCGTAGCCCAGCGCGCCCGCGGACAGTATCGCCGCGTACATGCTCTTCACGTTGAGCACCTGCTGCGAGTTGATGATGCGATTGCCCAGGCCGTTGTCGGAGCCGATGAACATCTCGGCCACGATGACGATCACCAGCGCCATGGACACCGCCGAGCGCAGGCCGACGAAGGTCGGCTGCAGGCTCTCCCACACCAATACGTCCTTGAAGATCTGCCAGCGCGACGCACCCATCACCTTGGCCGCCATGACGCGCTGTTTTCTCGCGTTGATCACGCCGTAGGCGCTGTTGAACAGCACGATGAGCAGCGCACCGAAGGCGGCGATGGCCACCTTGTTGATGTCGGACACACCGAAGATCAACAGGAACAGCGGGATCATCGCCGAGGATGGCGTGGAGCGGAAGAAGTCGATGAGGAACTCCACGCTGCGATAGGCGCGCTCGTTGCTGCCGAGCAAGACACCCAGCGGCACGCCCACCACCGCCGCGATGAGGAAGGCCTGGATGGTGCGCCACAGGGTCACGCCGAAGTCGGTCAGCAGCGGCCCGCCGGCAAGCCCGGTGACCAGCGTCACGATGGTCGCCGAGGGCGTCGGCAGCAGGATCACCTTTACCCAGCCCAGGCGCACCACGAGGTCCCACACGATGAACAGCAGCACCGGCCCCACCACGGGCAGGAACTTCCCCCATGGGAAGGGCTTCTTCGGCGCCACGGGCGGCGGGCCCGAGGCGCTCCAGGGTGCCGCGTCGCTGGCAGGCTGGTTGTCGGACACGGCTCAGCCCTTGTACAGGAGGGGTTCGACCATCACGCGCTTCTCGAAGATGCCCTTGTCGTGGAACAGGTCGTAGAACTTCTGGAAATACGCGACGTCGCTGGCCTTGAACTGGCTGCCGAACATGTAGTCCGACATCGGCACCTCGGCAGTCAACGCGCCCTCGATGGCGGTGTAGCCCTTGAGGAAGGGTCGTGCCTCGTTGGGCTTGTTCTTCACCAGGTCCACGCCGCGGGCGTAGGCGGCGATGTACTTCTTGGTCTCGGCCGGGTACTTCTGGATGAATGCCGTGGTGAGGCTGGCCGCGCCGCCATGCCATGGCGCCATCGGGTCGCCGAGGATGTACTTCGCCACCACGCCGACCTCCAGGTTGCGCGTGGTGCCGTTGAGCCTGCCCACCGTCCCGGTGGGCTCCAGCGTGTAGCAGGCATCGACCTGCCCTGCGACGATGGCCCCCACGTGCTGGCCGATCGGCAGTTCCGTGACGTTCATCACGCCTGCACCGGCGCGCTCGAGCATCACCTTGGCCAGGGTCACGTTCTGAATGCCGGGACCGGAGGCGATGCGCTTGCCCTTCAGGTCGGCCATGGTCTTGACCGGGCTGTCCTTGGCGACGATGAACTCATCGAGCACGAACTTGGCATTGGTGGGGTTGGTGCAGAAGATCTTGAACAACCCGGGTTGCGCGATTTCGCCGATGGCGAGAACCGCCGACGCCGTACCGTTGGAACTGCCCTCGGCGCGGCCGGACAGCATGGCTTCCATGACCTGCTGCGCGCTGGCGAATTTCAGCGGCTCGACATCCAGCCCGACTTCCTTGAAGTAGCCCTTCTCGAGCGCCACATAAAAGGGCAGCCCGGAGGCAATCGGCCAGAAGCCGATGCGCATCTTGGGGCTGGTCTGCGCGCGCAGGATGGCCGGTGCGCCGAGCAGCCCCGCCGCGGCGATCCCGGCTGCCGCACCGATGATCTGCCGGCGTGCCGGATTGCTCGGCGCAGCGTTGGCCAGTGCAGTGCTGCCCGCCGCTGGCGTGTCATTTTCCTTGTCGATTGTCATGCCACTTCTCCTGTAGGTTGGAACGATCAGCGATGGACGTCCGTCGCAGCGGATGGCTGCAGCGGCCGGGATGAAGCAAGCGATTGGATGTAGGCGCGCCAGCCGCCGAAACTGCTGACATCGGCAGCCTGGGCCACGGCATGCGACTCGCAGATGAAGCCATGCACCCAGCGGCCGTCGGCCAGCTCCACGCTGCCAAGGCCGAGCGGCGGCGGGATCAGGGCGAGGAATGAACCGACCGCCTCGAGCGGCATGTCCCACACCTCGAGATCGATGGCGTGCCCGCCGGCGCTCGCGCGAACCAGGCCAGGCTTGGGTGGCGTCGTCGCCGGCAACGCATACAGGTTGTAGCGCGGCGCCGTCGCCGTCTTTTGCCGCAACAGCGCGCCGCGCTCGCGCAACTGCCCATTGAGGGGCATGCCCGACAGATGCGCGCCGACCACGGCCAGCGGCAGGCAGGCCTGCACTGCCGGGGAGCGCAACGCCACGTCGGTGACACCCTGCGCGGGATACACCCCGCTGGCCCCCATGGGAATGTGCAGGCTCGCCTGCCACGTGTGGCCAAGGTTCACGAGCGCCACATCATGATTGGCATCGGCGATGAGGGTAACGCCAAAGGGCAGTCCGGAAGCGGTCGTTCCCGAGGGCAAGGCCAGCGCGCACCAGCCGAGCAGATTGACGAAATTGGTGTACACGCCAAGCGCGCTGTTGGCGCCGAGCGGGTCCTGCGCTACCTCGGCGAAGGTGGGATGGCGCGGCGCGGTCGGCACCAGCAGCACATCGACGCTGCGCCAGATCGCCTGCGCATCGCGCGCCAATGCCTTGAGTACGCACTGCCCCGCGAAGGCATCGCTGGCGCTGAAGCGCGTGGCGGCACCGATTACCTCGCGCACCGCCGGGTCGATTGATTCAGGCTGCGACTCCAGCAGCGTCCTCACCACGCTGTAGCGCTCGGCCACCCACGGGCCGGCATACAGCAGGTCGGCCACCTGGTGCAGCGGCGTGAAATCCACTGCGACCAGTTCATGCCCTGCTGCCCGCGCGTGCGCCAGTGCGGCACGGTAAGGCGCAGAGTAATCGCCATCCTTGTCAAGCTGCAGGTCTTGCGGGTAGCCGATGCGCAATGCCCCCAGCCCTTTCTGAAAATCGCCCTGCCAGTCCGCGGGTCCGGGCTTGAAACGGCTGTAGGAATCCGCGTCATCCGCGCCTTCGATCACCGACAGCACATGCGCGGCGTCATCGACCGTCATTGCAAACACGGACACGCAGTCGATGCTGCGGCACGCCGGCACCACGCCGCTGGTCCCCACCCGACCGGGTGTCGGCTTGAGGCCCACCAATTGGTTGAATCCGGCCGGGATGCGCCCGGATCCCGCAGTATCCGTGCCGAGCGAGAAAGCCACCAGTCCGGCCGCGACAGCCACCGCCGATCCCGAGCTGGAGCCGCCGCTGATGCGTGTGGCGTCCAGCGCGCTGGACGGCTGCCCGTAGGGGGAGCGGGTCCCCACCAGTCCGGTGGCGAACTGATCCAGATTCGTTTTCCCGATCCACACCGCGCCCGCCGCCTGCAGCCTGCGCACGCAGGCCGAGGTGCCGTCGGCGATACGTGCATAGGCCGGACAGGCGGCGGTGGTGTGGACGCCGGCGATATCGATGTTGTCCTTCACCGCGAATGGGACGCCAAACAACGGCAGGCGCTGGAGAATTGCGTCAATACCGGAGAGTCCGTCAGCGAGTGCCTGCAGCGCATCCAGCTGGCCGCGCAAGTCGGCATCGGTGGCCA
Source organism: Burkholderiales bacterium (assembly GCA_964201515.1). Classification (GTDB taxonomy): domain Bacteria; phylum Pseudomonadota; class Gammaproteobacteria; order Burkholderiales; family SG8-39; genus CAIYPG01. The sequence continues at coordinate 4,106 of CAXNGL010000072.1, read as the reverse complement.
GGTAAATCCACGTCGCGGGCGGGCTCTTGCTGCGTGCCCGCTCGAGGCAGGCGGCGAGCAGCGCTTCGGGCCTGGCGCCGCCGCGATAGACGCGCAGCCAGTCCGCCACCTGCAGCAGCTGCCCCTCCTCTTGCCCTGGATTACCCGTCATCCTGAAGCCTTGTCATGAACCGCATACGGGAACGCCTGTAGCGAGCCGCCCGAATTCGCATACCCGCCTGCCGAATGCCCGCCCAACCCATCCTGCCAAATACCTTCTAGTATCCTAGTGGGAACACTAGCAGTTCCCATGCCAGAGCCATGTTGACTGCCGCCAATCCCGGGGGGGCATTGCCAAGCGCATGAATGAAAACGCAAACCGGCGGCGCACCACGTGCCGACAGACGCCTGCCTGTGGCGCCATGCAGGCGTAACATCGCCTCCAGTGCGCCGAAACGGTGCAGGAGCAATCCGTTCTGATACGCGCTGGTGCATGTTCAGCCGTGCACCCGCTTTCAAATAAGACAACCGAACCCCCCCCCGCATGCCACGCCGCTGGATTGCCCACCTCGACATGGACGCGTTCTACGCGTCGGTGGAACTGCTGCGCTATCCCGAGCTGCGCGGCCGTCCGGTGGTCGTCGGTGGACGACGCGCACATGAGCCGGAACTGCTGCCCGACGGCACGCGCAAGTTCGCGCTGCTGCGCGACTACGCCGGCCGCGGCGTCATTACCACGTCCACTTACGAGGCACGTGCGCTGGGTGTGTTCTCGGCCATGGGCACCATGAAGGCGGCCAAACTCGCGCCCGACGCGGTGCTGCTGCCGGCCGATTTCGAGCAGTACACCAAGTACTCGCGCCTGTTCAAGGCGGCAGTGCACGAGATCGCTCCGCTGGTGGAGAATCGCGGGATTGACGAGATCTACATCGACCTGACGGAGATCATTGAGCGAGAGGGCGCTGACGCGCAGGACCGATCCAACCATAGCGCCCACGACAGCGCCCACGACAGCGCCCACGACAACGCCGACGAAGAACCGCTTGCACCCGTCATTGCCGTGGCCCGCCGCCTCAAGCAGGCGGTAAAAGATGCCACCGGCCTAAGCTGCTCGATCGGCGTCACCCCCAACAAGCTGCTCTCCAAGATCTGCTCGGAGTTCGGCAAGCCGGACGGACTCACCGTCATCACCTACGCCGACATCCGTGAGCGCATCTGGCCCCTGCCCGCCAAGCGCATCAACGGCATCGGCCCCAAGGCTGCGGCAAAACTGGAGACGCTCGGCATCCGCACCATCGGCGACCTCGCGGCCATGGACCCGCTGCGACTGGTGGACGAATTCGGCGCCAACTATGGCGCCTGGCTGCACGAAGCCGCCCACGGACGCGACGAGCGCGAAGTGGTGACGCACAGCGAACCCAAATCGGTTTCCTGCGAGACCACCTTCGAGCGCGATCTGCATGCGCGCACCGACCGCGCGGAACTGGGCGCCATCCTCACGCGCCTGTGTGAGCGGCTGGCCGGAGCACTGGAGCGCAAGGGTTACGCGGCCAGGACCATCGCAGTGAAACTGCGCTTCGACGATTTTCGCATCGTCACGCGCGCGCACTCGCTGGCGGGCGCCGCGACGAGCGCGCAGGACATCCGCAAGGCCGCCGGCCAATGCCTGAAGAAATCGCCGTTGGAGCGCAAGCTGCGCCTGATCGGCGTGCGCGCGGACCGCCTGTGCCAGGTCGACGAGCTGCCGGCAAGGAACGAGGATGGAACACCACCCGAGGAAGGCCAGCTCGCGCTGCCGCTGGCCGGATGATGGATCGCTTTCGTACCGTGCAGCTTCGATGATGAAGCCTCAGGGGCAGAGTCACCTTTCCCTGTGTCCTGAGCTCGACACCCAATGGCTCCGACCCGGATTATTTCCTTTGCGTCGATATTGTGATCAGAACAGTCCGCGGGATTTATGTGGATCTGACCCTGATGTTTCCAGGATTTCTCAAGCTTTTTCTGGGACGAAGAAGAAATCAACGCACGACTGGTCAAAATCATGAAGCATGCTTTTGCCGCCGTGTGGGATGTGTCGCAAGACCAAAAAGTCAGCTTGCGTACGGCCACCTTCATCGTGGCCTGAAAGCGGATTTTTCACACCCGCGAGCTGCGCGGCCTGTACCCTTAAACGCAAGACTCAAGGTGCAGCGCAGCTGTAGCTGCCAGCCACATTCAAGTCACCGGCACCTTTGTATTTGGGGTAGCCGGGGTAGTCGCACAGCGGCCGGGTCCTGCCGGGCACGCCTGCCGTGTCGGCCACGGTTTGCGGCGGTGGCACAACACCTTTTTCAACCCAGTTTTCAAGTGTTGTCAATGAATCCCAAGCCGCGTTAAACACGCTGCTGACCGCATGCCCATAACCGGGGATTTCATAGTAGCGGGCAAAGTCGTCAACTTTGGCTGCCCCCATGCCGGTGCGAATGCGTTGCCAATATTGCTGCGTAGCACGGGTGCTGACCAGCGCGTCATGCGAGCCGTGCGCCATGAGTATCTTGCCGCCCCGGCTGGCAAAAGCTGACAGGTCGGTTTTGTTGGTGTCTTGCAGTGCCGTTAACTGCACGATGCGCTCTTGCCACTTGCCGGGGTTTTGTGGGTCCAAGCTGAGTGAGTTGAACCCCGCATCGCGCGTGACGAAATACTTTACCCACTGGTCCCAAAAGGTGCTGCCGTACGGTGGGCTGGTGGCAATGGTTGTGGTGGTAGCAGGTTTGACGGCAGGCATCGGGTTAGCGGGCTGGTCTGTACCCAATGACAGTGTGAGCACAGTCGGTTGCAGCGCACTGTTGCCGGGGTTGCCAAAGTCTGTGCCCCAAGTGTTGAAGCCAGGGTAAGTCGTTTCGCCACTGGCCAGTTGGTAGTTCAAACTCAGCGCAGTGTTGGTCACGTTGTAGCCTGCAATTTGCGCATCCGACAAGCAGTTATCGCCCCCTTCAACACCACCGTCGCAGCGCAGCGGCTTGCCGTACACCATGGCCATCATCGGGTTGAATGTTGCATTGCAAGCATTGACGTTGCTGATCAAGCCATCCAACGCGCCATCCAGGCCATCACAGGCCGCAAGCGATGCGTCGTACATCAGCTTGCGTTTGACCCGGTTCGGATAAGCGCCGGGCTTGGCCAGCTCGCGGGTGATGCGGCCAAACTGCAAATCCAGCGCAGCGGCATTCCAGGCCGGGTACAGCACAATCGCACCGTCAAAATCTTGTGGCCAGTTTTGCACCGCGAACAGTGCCTCGCGCCCGCCCGTAGAGCCACCCGCAAAGTAGGTTTTTTGTGCCCGTGCGGCATAGCGCGTCTGAATGATGTTGACAGCAGCATCGCGCGTTTTCTTGATGGCGTCGGAAGAGAAATTTTTCAATGCTTCATCGTTGGCACCAAACGTGCCGTCGCGGCTGCCATTGGCATTGGCCTGGTGGCCAGAATCGCTGCCAAAAGTGGCGTAGCCGCGCGCCAGTGGCGCGGGCTGAGTGGTGGGCCCCGCAGGCACGTTACCCAGACCGGTGGCCAATACGCCGTTATAGCCGCCACCGCCAAACATCAGCGCCTTGCCGTTCCAGTTGGATGGCAGATTGACCTGAAACTTGATCTTGGGTGCAGTCGGGTCGACCGGATTGATGTCGCCCAGCACCTTGCAGTATTCAGCCACTGCAGCCACACCTGTGCCAGCAGCGGGGACGACCACCGCGCTGGTCACAACAGCCCCCGTGGTGGGCAAGCCAATGGTTTGGGGCGCCATGGCAAAGCCATTGAGCCCGGCACAAGAAGTAGGTGCCGAAGGCGGTGCGGGCACAGTGTTGGCACAGCCACCGGCTACCAGCAAAGCCGTTATAGCTGTCAATCGGCCCGCGCTTTGTTGAATTGAAATTTTCACTTTGTCTCCTGTGTCATGACTTTGAAGCAGGTACCCAAAATCACTACTGTCCGGCTAACTTAGGCGGTGCTGGCTGCAAAGCCAATACCGGCGCGGGTTTTGAAGCATTTAAGGGTGTCTCCGATTTGAATCGTGAACGGGAGATTCCGGTAGCGTTGGGGCTTTTCGAGCCCTGGAGTTGCCATGAATCTTGGCAAGATGCTGTTTGCGCAAC
>CAXNGL010000071.1:0-11857 GCA_964201515.1 Burkholderiales bacterium | reverse complement strand
GCGCTGCTGGCGGCGCCGGGCATGCGGTTGCTGTACCTGCTCGGTTTCGTGTTCAGCATGCTGTGGCACGGCAACATACCGGTCATCACCATCTTCACGCTGCAGTTGATCGAAGCAAGTCCGCAGGCTGCCGGGGGCTACTCGGAGGGCCTGTGGGTGGGCGCCATGGCGGTGGCGCTGGCCGCCTCCAGCATCATTGCGCTCACCGTCGGCGGCAGGCTGCTGGACCGGCTCGGCGCGGGGCGCGTACTGGTGTTCACCACGGCCGCCGCCGCGGTCACGCACCTGCCGCTGCTGTTGCTCGACACGCCGCTGGCGCTGGTGCTGTCGCGCATCGCCTTCGGGCTCAGCGTCGCGACCATGCAGCCGGCGCTGTTTCGCGCCATCAAGGACGTCGCTCCCGCGGGCATGGAGGGGCGGGCGATTTCGTACGCCGCCTCGTTCCAGATGATCGGCATGGGGCTGGCACCGTTTCTGGCCGGCATCATCGGCCCGTTGTTCGGACTGCGCGCCTACTTCGCGCTCACCATCCTCATGACCCTGTGCGGCCTGGCGCTGTGGCTGCGCGCGCGGCGCCGCAGGCAAACCGGGTGATGAGCGGCATGCGGGCCTGTCCTCGGGCGTGGCGTTGAGCGCCGGGCCTCACGGCACCACGTCGCACCCGGCTGCGGGAAAGCGGCCGTCGGCGCGCAACTACGCGCTTGGCATCACCTGCGGCGTGCTGATGTCGGCCTTCGGCGCGCTCTACACCGCCAGCGCGCGCTACGGCGTGCTGCATGGATTCACGCCCTACGACCTGACCGCCATTCGCTTCGGCATCGCCGCGCTGCTGTTCATCCCCATGACGGCAAGCATGGGGTTCTTCAACATGGGCACCCTCGGCTTGCGGCGCGCCCTGGTCCTCACCGCCTGCGCCGGCCCGGCCTTCAGCCTGCTGCTGTTTACCGGCCTGCGCTTCGCGCCACTGGCGCACGGCGCCGTCATCACCCCGGCCACCATCGCACTGGTCGGCCTGATCCTCGCGGCTTTCCTGTTTCGCGACCATCCCGACCGCAATCGCTGGATCGGCATCGCCCTCATCATCGCCGGGCTGGCCGCGCTGGGCGGCGATGGCCTGCTCCACGGCTCGGGTTGGCAGATGGTGGCCGGTGACCTGATGTTCATCGCCGCCGGCATCGGCTGGGCAATCTTCGGCACCTTGTTGCGGCATTGGCGCGCCAACCCGGTAAGCGCCGCCGCGGCCGTTGCGACACTGTCCGCGCTCGCCTTCATCCCGTGCTATCTCGTCTTTGCCGACCTGGGCGGATGGCAGCGTGCCAGTCTGAGCCATATCGTGATGCAAGTGCTGGTCCAGGGCGTCGTGGCCGGCGCGGTCAGCCTGTTCCTGTTCGCCAAGACCGTGGAACTCCTCGGCCCGGCGATCGCGGTACTGTTCGGCGCGCTGGTTCCCGCGCTGTCGGTGCTCACGGCCATTCCCATCCTGGGTGAATTCCCCAACGCGCTGCAGTGGACCGGGCTGGTGGTCATCAGCCTGGGCCTGGCGATATCGCTGGTCCGCCCGTCGACCCGACTGGCGCGCTGACGCCGGTCGCGCGCAGCGTGCCCGCCACGCAACGCATCCCGCGCGCCCCAACACCACCCCCGTCAAAGCGCAGGTCGATAACCGCGTGCACCGCATGGGAGATCGCCCGCGCCGTTAGCGGTATGATCCGGCGCGTGGCGCGAGCCGATCTTGCACCTGAACCCGCTTGCACGAACTTCTTGCACCAGAATCCAACCGGACCAACACCCCGCAATGAACGATCCGACGACCAGACACCTGGCACCGCCTGCCGCGCTCGGCGCGCTGCGCTTCGACAACAGCTTCGTGCGCGAGTTGCCAGGTGATCCCGAGCAGCGCAACGTGCCGCGCGCGGTGCGCAACGCCTGCTACACGCGGGTCAGCCCGACGCCGGTGGCCGCGCCGAGGTTGCTGGCCTGGTCGGATGCGACCGGCGGCATGCTCGGCATCGCGCGTCCCGACTCGCCAGGCGGCCTGGAAGCCGAGGTGCTCGGTGGCAATCGCGTCCTCGATGGCATGCAGCCCTACGCCGCCCGCTACGGCGGCCACCAGTTCGGGCACTGGGCCGGCCAGCTCGGCGACGGCCGTGCCATAACACTGGCCGAAGTGCTCGGGCCCGACGGGCTGCGGCGCGAGCTGCAATTGAAGGGCGCCGGCAGGACCCCGTATTCGCGCACCGCGGACGGGCGCGCGGTGCTGCGCTCATCGGTGCGCGAATTCCTGTGCAGCGAAGCCATGCACCACCTCGGCGTGCCCACGACGCGCGCCCTCAGCCTGGTTGGCACGGGTGACGCCGTGGTGCGCGACATGTTCTACGACGGCAACCCGCAGGCCGAGCCGGGCGCCGTGGTGTGCCGGGTCGCCCCCTCCTTCGTGCGCTTCGGCAATTTCGAGATCCTCGCCGCGCAGGATGAACCGCACCTGTCGAAGCGACTGGCCGACTACGTCATCGCGCAGCACTTCCCGCAGCTGTGCGAGGAGCATGCCGACGCAACCGCGCGCTATGCGGCCTGGTTCGAGGTGATCTGCCGTCGCACCGCGGAGCTGGTGTCCGAATGGATGCGCGTCGGGTTCGTGCATGGCGTCATGAACACCGACAACATGTCCATCCTCGGGCTCACCATCGACTACGGCCCCTACGGCTGGCTGGAAGGCTACGACCTCGGCTGGACGCCCAATACCACCGATGCCGAAGGGCGCCGCTATTGCTACGGCAACCAGCCGGGCATCGCGCAATGGAACCTGGTGCGGCTCGCCAACGCGCTGCTGCCCTTGTGCAGCGACACCGCGGCGCTGGAGCGCGGCCTCGCCGCATTCGCCAACACCTTCGAAGCGGCCTCGGACCGGATGCTGCGCAGCAAGCTCGGGCTTGCCACCCTCGATCGCGAGGGTGACGAGACGCTGGTGAGCGATCTGTTCGCGCTGCTCCAGGCCAGCGAGACCGACATGACGCTGTTTTTCCGCAACCTGGCGCGGCTTCCTGCGGCAGCGGACAGCAACGGCGGCGCAATCGACGTCGCGCCGCTGCGCAGCGCCTTCTATGACGCGTCGGCCCTGGCTGGCGGCCACCACGAAAAGCTGGCCGGCTGGCTGCAGCGCTACACCCTGCGCGTGCGCCAGGAAGCGCGCCCTGACAGCGAACGTATGGCACAGATGAACCGGGTCAATCCGAAGTACGTGCTGCGCAATTACCTGGCGCAGCAGGCGATCGACGCGCTGGCCGAAGGCGACGCCAGCACCATCGAGCGCCTCATGGCGGTGCTCGAACACCCCTACGACGAGCAGCCGCAGCATGAAGACCTCGCCGCGCGCCGCCCAGAATGGGCGCGCCACAAGGCGGGCTGCTCGGCACTTTCATGCAGCTCTTGAGCGGCCGTAACAGCAGCACCGTCATGGTCCCTGATGTAGAGAACGCAAGGGGACGCAGTTTCGTCACGGTCTCCCCGTATTGTGATGGACTCTGAGTCATGCACACACTCATTCCCCTGGCCAATGACATCGCACGCCTGCTCAAGGAACGCCGCGAGACCGTGGCCGTGGCGGAGACTTCATCGGGCGGGCTGATCAGCGCCGCATTGCTGTCCGTGCCCGGTGCCTCCGCCTATTTCATGGGCGGCGCCGTGCCGTATACAAAACAGGCGCGGCGCAACATCATGGGTATATCGGATGACACCATGCGCGGCATCCGTTCGGCAAGCGAACCGTATGCGCTGCTGCTGGCCCGCACCGCGCGCAACAACGTGGGCGCGGTGTGGGGACTGTCCGAGACCGGTGCCGCCGGCCCCACCGGCAATCCATATGGCGACGCCGCCGGACACACCTGCATCGCCGTGGCGGGGCCGCTGGAGAAAGCCATCACCCTCGAGACGACCAGCGCGGATCGCGAAGGCAACATGCGCGCCTTCGCCACCGCTTCACTGCAACTGCTGCTGCAGTGCCTGTCTGGCGATGCACGCCGCTGAGAAAACACTGAACAAGGGGGCACGGCCGAATGGCACTTACTCAAGAGTTTTGGCTCGTCCCCTCCTGCTGCGAGCGGGTTTATTGAAGATCGTTGTTTTCGTGCGGATGGCTTCATCATCCGCGCGAAAGCAACGATCCGCACCAACGGATTTTTCGTTGGTGCAGGTTTTTTGGCAGCGCTGCCGCGGGCCAACCGCGTTTTGATACGCGCTTTTATATAGGGCCACACCATCCGTATCAAAATGCGGTTTCTGAATAAAGCACAGCCGATTTATGCTTTGTCCTGGATTTCGGCGCTTAAGTCAGTGCCATTCGGTACGGCCCCCTTGGATATCCCCGACTTCAGAGGGAACACTGGAAACATCGCTTCTCAATTCGACGGTTGTTCAGAGCCCCCCGAATGAAACTCGTTCAGCATTGATTCGCGCGCGCACACCGGATCGGCCGATACGATTGCAGCAGTTGAATCGGAGTACCATTCCCGGCATCCACTGCAGGAGCAACTCCGATGAATATTGAAGTCAGAACCCTGGCCGAATTGCTCTACGTCGAGTTGGTTGGCCGCGTCATGTTTCCCCAGGGCGCATCGACCGCCGCCAAGCCCAACCCCGAGAACCTCGCCAAGATGTGCATCAAGCTGGCTGAAGTGTTCGACCAGGCCAAGCGGCAAAGCGACATCGACGCCATCCCCACCGCCACGAAATTCGAAGTCGATATGAACGATATCGCAGGCTGGGATAAAAAATAGCGTGTATTCAACGAATTCCCGGGGTCATCTCATGTATAATGATTTCAAGGTTAGCGTTTCGCGTTCTTCCGGTTAGCGTTCCAGCCCTTTCGTGGTCCAGCAGTTTTGCGGCTCAGCAGTTTGCCCGCATCCCCGAATTCCCCAATAGCAGTCGTTTATCTGCCTGAACCGGTTTGGCATGTGCGTAGCACGGGCCCGGGCCGATATCAGGAGATCATCATTACTACCAGTACCCCGCATCACGAGGGTTCAATCCCCTCGCCCACGTCAACCGTGCGCGTTGCAGACGCAGCGGAAAACGTCCTTCAAAACACCGCAACGGGCTTCAACGCCCTGGGTCTCGCGCCCGAGTTGTTGCGCGCCGTTGCCGAGCAAGGCTATACGGAGCCGACCCCCATCCAGGCACAGGCCATCCCGCCGATCCTTGCAGGTCGTGACCTGCTCGGCGCGGCACAAACCGGCACCGGCAAGACCGCCGGTTTTACGCTGCCCATGCTGCAGCGACTGGCCGCCAAGCACACCGGCCGCGATTCCAAGCGCCCGGTGCGGGCACTCGTGCTCGTGCCCACCCGCGAACTCGCAGCCCAGGTACAGGACAGCATTCGCACCTACGGCAAGCACCTGCGCCTGACCTCGACCACCATCTATGGCGGCGTCGGCTTTCATCCGCAGGTGCAGGCACTGCGCCGCGGCGTCGACATCGTCGTCGCCACGCCGGGCCGGCTGCTCGACCACATCCAGCAGCGCACGCTCGACCTGCGCAACATCGAAATCCTGGTGCTCGACGAAGCCGATCGCATGCTCGACATGGGTTTCATCCATGACATCCGCAAGATCCATGCGCTGCTCCCGAAGGAGCGCCACACGTTGCTGTTCTCGGCCACCTTCTCGGAGGAAATCCGCGTGCTGTCGGCGCAGTTCCTGCGCGACCCGATCACGGTCGAAGTGGCGCGCCGCAATGCGCCCATCGAGCTGGTCACCCAGGTCGTGCATTTCGTGGACAAGGACAAGAAGCGCGAATTGCTTGCACACCTGGTGAAGTCCAACGACTGGCGCCAGGTGCTGGTGTTCTGCAAGACCAAGCACGGCGCCGACCGCCTGGCCGAGCAACTCGGCCGCGATGGCATCGATGCCGACGCCATCCACGGCAACAAGAGCCAGCCGCAGCGCATGCGCACGTTGAAGCGTTTCAAGGATGCCGAATTGCAGGTGCTGGTGGCCACGGACATCGCGGCGCGCGGCATCGACATCGACGCCCTGCCGCATGTGGTGAACTACGACCTGCCCAACGTGTCGGAAGACTACGTGCATCGCATCGGCCGCACCGGCCGCGCCGGCACGCCGGGCGACGCCATTTCGCTGGTGTGCGCTGAAGATCGTTCGCTGCTCTTGTCGATCGAACGCCTGATCAACAAGCGCATCGAGCAGAAGGTCATCGCCGGCTTCGAGCCGACGCAAACCTTTGCACGCGCGCCCGCAAACAAGCCCGCTCGTCGCAACACCGGCAATACCGGCGGCTACGGCGATCGTCGCCCGTCGGGCAATGCCGGCGCACGCCGTGGCGGCCCGCCGCCGCGTCCCGGCCGCAGCACCGAAGGCCGCAGGGACGGTCCCGCGCCCGCGCGACGCGACGGCCCCGCCGCCGCACCGCGTCGCGACATGACACCATGGGAAGCCGAGCGCGAAGCACAGCGCAAGCATTTCACCCAGAACCGCCGTGACGAGGGCGAGCCTTCAGCACGCCCCGCCAACGACACACGCAATGCAGATGCCCCACGGGCAGCCCGCGGTCCGCGCCCGGAGCAAGGGCGCCGTCCCGGCCCGGCGTTGCTCGGCCGCAAGGCTGCCTGATCGAAATCAATCTCCGAGTCCCCGCTGCTTGCAGCGGGGGAACCGAAATCGGGGAATCCAAAGGCGCATAGCCCCGTAGTCAAGGGCGGGGTCAATACCCCGACCGCGAAGTTTCTTTGATCGACAGTCTTCTGGAGTGCATGACGGGCAACCGTCGCGCCCTGCTGGAGTTCATACGGACAGCCTCGGCTGTCCGTTTTTTTGGGCCGAAGGATCTGCTCAAACCTCATGACGTGGGGCCGGTTCGCCGCGTCGCCGCGTCGGCAAGTTGAGCGCACCAACAGTTCATCAGCTTGATTCGTTGCTGTAGCCTCTCTCCGCAATCGCATGCTCGCAGCACGTCATTATCGTGGATATGGTCAAGCGTAATCTCCACGACATCACGCTCAACGCCGTTGTCCCGGGCGAGCATTGACAGGGCCGAGCGCCAACTATGCGGCGTGCGCTTGCCTCGGAGCGCAAGCGTCTCCTGGTAGATTTTTTCCAGCGACTCAGCCACGATGTGCTTGCCGCCAGCCGACGAGGGGAAGATGTAGCCCTTGGTCCCCGTGTTTCGGCGCCACTCGCGGAGTTCTTCCGCAATGACCTCACCAAGAATGATTTGGTGATCGTGAATCCGATCCTTCGACTTCATTTTCTTCCGGGGAATGATCCACGTTGGGACATCAGCCTCCAGATCGAACTCTGACCACTCGGCCTGGACGACGTTGCTGATGCGCGGCGCTGTGAAGGCACAGAGGCGGTGGGCCATCCGTATGGCCGGCGACATCCGCGAGGACTCGGCGCGGCGCAACAGATCGCCCAAGGCCGGGAATGTGAGCAGGGCGGGCATGTGGCCCTTCTTCTTGGCCATGGGCAAGACTTCCCGTACCGGGTCGGCCGGATTGTCCTGGCGAAGCCCCCGCGCCTGGGCAAGCCGAAAAACGGACCGGACATGTTCGTAGACCTTGCTGACCGTCTCAATTACACCCCGCTTGGCGATCTTCTCGATGACCGTGGCAATCATGGCCGAGGTGATCTCCGCGACCGGTAGCTTGCCAATTAACGGGAGGACGTCGCGCTCGATAGCCTGCTTCGATTTCTCGTAGTGGCCGGCGCTCCAGTTCTTGCGGCCCTGGCTGTGCGAGAGCCACTCGAGGGCGAACCGCTCGAAGGTTTGGCCGGAGGCCGGCCGCCGCTGCCGCCTTGTTGAGTTGGCGCACTTGCATCGGGTCCCGGCGCTCGCCCAGCTTGGCCCGAATTTCCTCGCTTTCCGTGCGTGCCGCCTCGAGGCTGACCTCGGGATACACCCCGATCGAGTAGAGGCCACTCTACGATTCCCCTGTCAGGGTCGGGAACCGGTATATGACGCGCCACACGGGCGTTCCAGCCGCCTTATCCCCGCAAGGGAAGGCTGGCTCTCTGAACTTCCGGACTTGGCTGGACGCTGCTGGATGGAGTGTTTGGAGCGGGTGAAGGGAATCGAACCCTCGTATGCAGCTTGGGAAGCTGCCGTTCTACCATTGAACTACACCCGCCGAGGCTTTGGATTTTACGCAGTTTCGGGTGCCCGGTGTAGGCGAGACAAGGGGCGTGGGACATCTGCGGCTTTTCCTGCATCGCGGAATGGCAGCATCACGGGCGGTATTAGCGGCAATTGGCTAACATGGCCTCCTGTTCACCCTCTTGCAGGAGCACGCGATGCAGGTTCGAAAGCTGGCCTACGCATTGGGCGCCGAGATTACCGGCGTCGACTTGAGGGAGGACCTGGATGCGGGCACGATTGCCGCCATTCGCGCCGCCTGGCTGGAACATCTCGTACTGGCTTTCCCGGGGCAGGAGCTCACGACCGAACAGCACATCCGCTTCAGCCGCTGCTTCGGTGAACTCGAACTGCATGCGCTGAAGAACCTGCAAGGCAAGGAGCACCCGGAAATCCTCGAGATCACCAATCGCATTGTCGATGGCAAGCGCTCGGAGACTGCGGAGGTCGGCCGCCAATGGCATACCGACGGCTCCGCTACCATGCGCCCGTCGCTGGGCTCGCTCCTGTACTGCCGTGCCATGCCCGACGCCGGTGGCAACACCTGGTTCGCCAGCCTGTACGCCGCCTACGATGCGCTGTCCGACACCATGAAGGGCGTGCTCGAGCCGCTGGAATCGGTGCAGGACCTCGGGTATTTCTATGGCAATCGCGGCATCGGTGCTCGCGACGCGGGCAAGGTGAGCGTCGATATCGGCGACAACCCGGCGGTGGTGCAACCGCTGGTAACCGTGCATCCGGAAACCGGCCGCAAGGCGCTGTTCGTCAACGAATCACTGATCCGCCAGATTCACGGCATGAGCCGCGAGGAAAGCGCCGGGCTCCTGCAGTACCTGCACCGCCACGCCGTGCGACCGGAATTCACCTACCGCCACTACTGGCGCGTGGGTGACCTGATCATGTGGGACAACCGCTGCACGCAGCACCTGGCGCCGCGCGACTACAATCCCGACCAGGTGCGGAACATGTGCCGCACCACCCTGAAGGGACATCCGCAGGGCCGGTATCTGCACGATGCTGCTGCGCCGTCCGCCGCGTCGCATTGAACGGCGCGCCGGGGCAGGCCATATTGTTGTCAGGAAATGGTCTGGAAAGGCACTAGAGAAGTGATACTAACTCTGAACTTGGCAGTTAATTGGAATGGCGCTTAGGTAACGGTTTTTGGCTCGCCCCCTCCTGCTGCGAGCGGGTTTATTGAAGATCGTTGGTTTCGTGCGGATGGTTTCATCATCCGCACGAAAGCGACGATCCGCACCAACGGATTTTTCGTTGGTGCAGGTTTTGGCAGCGCTGCCGCGGGTCAACCGTGTTTTTGTACGGATAAACATCATCCGTACAAAAACACGGTGTCGGTACTCATGCGTGAATAAAGCACAGTCGGTTTATTCTTTGTCCCGGTTTTCGGCGCTTAAGTAATTGCCATTCCAGTTAATGGCGGTTACGGCCGGAATCACTCCAGCTTAAGGTTGGCCTTCTGCATGACAGGCCGCCAGCGCTCGAGTTCGCTGCGCATCAGGCTGCCGTACTCTTCCGGCGTCGATGTGACCGGAATGAGCCCCCCATCCGACATGCGCTTACGAATCTCGGGGGACATCGCCTTGGCAAAGGCTTCGTTCAGGCGCGCAATGATGGCCGGCGGAGTGCCGGCGGGCGCGACGACGCCGTTCAGGCTTTGCACGTCGAACCCCTTCACCCCCGCTTCATCCAGCGTCGGCAGGTTCGGGAATGCGTCCCAGCGCCGCGGACTGGTGACCGCGATGCCGATCAGCTTGCCCGACTCCACCATGGATTTCAAGGAGGTGGATCCCACCATCGCCGTGATGCTGCCATTGAGCAGGTCGACCACGGCGGCTGCCTCGGCACGGTGCGTCACCACATTGATATCGGCACCGGTCAGCGTTTTCAACAACTCCCACGATAGATGCGAATTGGAGCTGGGACTGGCCCCGGACACGTTGAGCTTGCCCGGATTGGCCTTCACATAGGCCATCATGCCGGCAAAATTCCTGAATGGTGCGCTGCTGTTGGCGATGATCGCCAGGGGCGAGGAAAAGATCATCGAGATCGGTGCATAGTCCTTGCCGGGCAGCAGCGCAAATTCCTTGTCCAGCAGAACGCGCGTCACCACAACGCCATTGAAGGTCTGCCCGATGGTGTAGCCGTCAGGCGGCGAATTCATGATCGCCTGCAGGCCGATCTTGCCGCCGGCGCCGACCTTGTTCTCGATGATGACCGGCTGTCCAAGGACCTTCGACAACTCCGTCGCCACCACGCGCAACGTGCTCTCGAAAAAAGACCCTGGCCCGATGGAAATGTAGAAGGTGATCGGCTTCGACGGGTAGGCCTGCGCCGAAGCGTCCATCGCCAACAAGCCCGTCAGCGCCGAAACGGCCAAAGCACACATCGTATTGAACAGTCGTTTCATCATGTCTCCAGATGTCGAAGGTTGGGTTGCCGTAGTGCTCTATACAGAAACCGTGTTTTGATACGGATGGTTTTTATCCGTTTCAAAACACGGTTGGCCCGCGGCAGCGCTGTCAAAACCTGCCCCAACGAAAAATCCGTTGGTGCGGATCGTCGCTTTCGCACGGATGATGAAGCCATCCGCACAAAAACAACGATCTTCAATAAACCCGCTCGCAGCAGAAGGCGGCGCAGCTTCGTGACAGCGCCCGCGCATTGTTAGTCGGGCTTGTCCAGCAGGAACGGATAGGCCAGCCAGTTCTTGCGCGTGGTGGTGGTGTCCATCGTCGCCGGATGCGCCGGGTCGGGACGCGCGCCATGATCGAGCAGCGCGCGCACGATGAGGTACAAATTGCCGTACTCGGCGTCCTTCAGGTCGCTGCCCGGCTGGATCGGCGTGCCGGCAACGAGGATGCGCCCGAGGCAGGCATGCGTGCCCAACCCGAAGGTCACGCCGTACAACCAGCCTTGCGGCGGGTCGGCGCGATGCGGGTTGAACGCCGCCGTGTCGGTGCCGAACATGGATGGGTCCTGGTTGACGGCCCGCATATCGACGATCAGGTCCCCGCCCTCGAGGGCGTCTGGGCGGCTCTTGATGCGCACCGGGCAGGTGAGCTTGCGGTTCAGTTCCGGCGTGGGCGGGTGCAGGCGCAGGGCCTCCCACACGCAGCGTTGCAGGAACCAGGCCTCGTTCTTCAACAGCGCCTCGTCTTCAGGATGTTCGGCGCGCCAGGTGAAGACATGGTGCATCACATGGGTCAGCGCATGCGTGGAGGACAGCGCGCCCACGAACAGGAAATACGCCGTCTCCTTCATCAGCTTGTCGCGCGGCAGGTCGATGTTGTCCTCGTTCTGCATGAGGATGGTCAGCAGGTCGCGCGGCAACTCGCTCTCGGGCATTTCCCCGCGCGCCACACGGTCGATGAGCGCGCGTCGCCGGCGCTCCGACGGCCCGAAGAACACCGCATCAAACTCGGCCAGCGTGTCCACGATCTCCTTGCGGATGGCCACCGGGTCACCGACGGTGATCTGCCCCAGGGTGGCCGCCTTGCTGAACGACAGGATCATGCGCAGCATGGTTTGCGTCTCGCGGATCGAGCGCTCCGGCCGGTCGATGCCCGAGGAGTCCGCGGTCAGGTTCATCAGCACGTGGTAGCCGAAATCGGCCATGTCGCCGCCACCGCGCTCGAGATACGGCTTCAAGGTCTCGCGAATGGTCTGCGGGAAGATCTTGCGCTCGTAATTGCGG
>CAXNGL010000070.1:0-11905 GCA_964201515.1 Burkholderiales bacterium | reverse complement strand
GCGAGCGCTCTCCTCGCAGCCCCTGGATGACACGCTGCCCGAGACTGTCTTCGCGCCGCTGGGCGTGCCCGGTTTCGCGCAGGCGGTCGATGCCATCCACTATCCGCCTGCGCTAACGGCGGCCGGCGCGCAGCACGAGGCGCGCCTCCTGCAGGACCGCTCGCACCCGGCGTGGCGGCGCATCAAGTTCGATGAACTACTGGCGCAGCAACTCTCCATGCGCATCCATTACCGTCAGCGGCGCGCGCGCACTGCACCCGCATTGGCGGATCGTGGCGCACTGACGGCGCAATTGGTAGAGCTGCTGCCGTTCAAGCTCACCGGCGCGCAGCAGCGCGCCTGGGCCGAGATCGCGCGCGACATCGGCGCGGCGCACCCGATGCACCGGCTGCTGCAGGGTGATGTCGGCAGCGGCAAGACGGTGGTGGCGGCGCTCGCGGCATTGCGCGCCGTGGACAATGGCCTGCAGGCTGCGGTGATGGCGCCCACCGAAATCCTCGCCGAGCAGCATTACCGAAAATTCCACGAATGGCTCGCACCGCTGGGCGTGAATGTCGCGTGGCTCACCGGCAGCCAGACCAAAGGGGAGCGCCGCGCGGCGCTGGCAGCCATCGCCTCGGGCGACACGCCGGTTGTGGTGGGCACGCATGCCCTCTTTCAGGACGCGGTGCAATTCAAGGCACTGGGCCTGGCGATTGTCGATGAGCAGCATCGCTTCGGCGTAGCGCAGCGCCTGGCCCTGCGCAAGAAGGGGCGCAAGGCCAGGGCGGAGGACACCCCCGCCGACGAGGAACCGGAAATCCTGAATGAGCCGCACCAGTTGATGATGAGTGCCACGCCCATCCCGCGCACGCTGTCGATGAGCGTGTACGCGGACCTCGATGTATCGGTGATCGACGAGCTGCCCCCCGGGCGCACACCGGTGGTCACCAAGCTGATTGCCGACGGTCGTCGTGCCGAAGTGGTGGCGCGCATTCGGGATGCATGCCGCGAGGGGCGCCAGGCCTACTGGGTATGCCCGCTGATCGAGGAATCCGAGACGCTCGACTTGCAGACAGCCATCGACACGCACGCCGCGCTCACTGCCGAATTCCCCGAACTGCGCGTGGGCCTTGCTCACGGTCGCCTCGCGCCGGCGGACAAGGCCGCGGTCATGGCGGGCTTCAAGGAGGGATCGATCGACCTGCTGGTGGCGACCACCGTGATCGAAGTGGGCGTGGACGTGCCCAATGCCTCGCAGATGGTGATCGAGCACGCCGAGCGCTTCGGCCTGGCGCAACTCCATCAGCTGCGCGGCCGCGTCGGGCGCGGATCGGCGGAGTCCACCTGCATTCTTCTCTACCAGGGGCCGCTGTCGCAGACGGCGCGGCGGCGATTGAAGGTGATCTACGAGAGCACCGACGGCTTCGCCATCGCCGAGGCCGACCTCGCGCTGCGCGGCCCCGGCGAATATCTCGGCGCGCGCCAGAGCGGTGCACCCCTGCTGCGCTTTGCCGACCTGCTCGAGGACAGGAGCCTGGTCGAGGCGGCGCATGAGGCGGCCGAGCAGCTGCTGGATAACGACCCCGAAACGGCGCGCCGGCACCTGGAGCGCTGGCTTGGCGGGCGGTCGGAGTTCATGAAGGCGTAGCTACGCGCGCAGACCAATCGTTGCCACACGCGAGGCGTTATGACTTGGCGCGTGTGCCATCATACCCACGGGAAATTTTCAGACGAGCAGCCATGAAGAAGAGCAGCGAATCGAATCCGAACCAGCACCAGGGCGGCACCAAAGTGCCGCGAATCCCAGCCGAGGATGCGCAGCGTGCCTGCACAAGGCTGCTCGGTGTGGATCCAGTGAGCATCGAGTACCCTGGTGGCACATCGCGCTGTTCCGTGCGTGCAGTCGCCGACACGAAAACCTGCATCGTGACGCGCCGCAAGCTCGCCACCCGCGCGGCGCTGGAGGCGGGCGTGATGCGCGAATTGCGCGCCGGCGGCGCGCCGGTGCCGGCGGTGCTTGCCTTCGACGGTGAATGGTTGATCCAGGAGGATCTTGGCCAGCGGCGCCTGTCCTCGGTGCTTGGGTCGGCTGACAGCGCACTTGCCGGCACCTGGGTTGCGCGCGCAGCGGCCGCACTGCTCCTGTGCCAGCGTGCAGCCGACAAGGCAGGCCTCTCGCAGCGTGTCGCGCCGATCGGGTCGAGCGCCGAATGGATCGCGGGCGTGCTCGCGACGCCGGCCCGGCTTGCCGCGCAGCTCGACCTGCCCGACCCCGGCATGGCTGCCTTGATCACCCCCGAGCAGATGGCGCCGCGGCACTATTCGTTCGTCAAGTGGGATGCGCGGCCCGGCAATGCCCTGCTGATTGAAGAATCTGCGGAGCAAGGCGGCGTCGGCTGGGTGGACTGGGAGCACTGCGGCAGCCGCGATGCGCTCGACGACCTTGCCTGGCTGCTGTGCGATGAATACATGCCGGATGACGAAGCATTGGAGACGGTCCTGCTCAAGCGCTTCGTGCCGCTGTTTGCGCTGCAATCGCAGCGCACGCCGGAGGACGCGCTCGCCTACTTGTCGCGCTTCGGCAGCCTGCACTCCTGCGTGCGTCTTGCCCTCATCCTCAAATTGAAGGGCAAGGGCCCCTGGTGGGACCCCGACGCATGCGAGCGCACCGACCGGGTCGGCGTCACGGCCGAGGGCGCGCGCCGCGTGTGCGCTCGCGGCGCGCGCTGGTCGCGGCGCTGGCCGGGGGGCGAGCGGCTGGCGAATTTCTTTCTCGAGGCCGACAAGCGCCTGCGCGAAGCCTAGGCCAATCGATCAATGCAGTTAAATATTATCAATACTGTTGTCATAGCTTTATCTTACCGACACAAGATGAATGATTATGATCAACAACTGCGGTATTTTATGGCGCCGAGGGATGTTGTTGGATCCGCCGACCTGCCATCAGACTGACCTGGCGCAAACCGGGTGGCGCGGACTGCGGCTTAACATGCGCGTTCAATGCCCCCGCCCGCCCTCCTTCGCTACGCCTGGCTGTCCATCGCCGCTGCCCTTGCCACCATCGTCCTCAAGGGCGTGGCGTGGTGGATCACCGGCTCGGTGGGCTTGCTGTCCGACGCACTGGAGTCCTTCGTCAACCTTGCCGGCGCGTGCATGGCGCTGGCGATGCTGTCGCTGGCGGCGCGGCCGGACGATGAGACGCACGCCTTCGGGCACGGCAAAGCGGAATATTTTTCCAGCGCCTTCGAAGGCCTGCTGATTCTCATTGCGGCGGCGAGCATCGCTTATGCCGCTGCGCTGCGTCTGCTCGACCCTCAGCCACTGCAGGCCGTGGGCGCCGGTGTGGCGGTGTCGGTGGTGGCCTCCGCAATCAACCTGGCTGTTGCGCGCAGCCTGCTGAGGGTGGGGCGCCAGTTCAACTCCATCACCCTTGAGGCCGACGCGCATCACCTGATGACCGATGTCTGGACCTCCGCAGGTGTCATCGTCGGCGTGGGCCTGGTGTGGTTGACCGGTTGGTTGTGGCTCGACCCGGCCATGGCCATCCTGGTCGCGGCGAACATCGTGTGGACGGGCTGGAAGCTGCTTGGGCGCTCCGCAGCAGGGTTGATGGATGTGTCGCTGCCGGCCGACCAGCTTGCTGCGATCGAGAGCGTGCTCGTCCGTTACAGGGCACAGGGGCTCGAATTTCATGCCCTGCGCACGCGCCAGGCCGGCGTGCGCGCCTTCATCACGCTGCATGTGCTGATGCCGGGTGAGTGGACGGTGCATGACGGCCATGAGTGGCTGGAGCGCATCGAGGCCGACATTCGCAGCGTGGTGCCGCACGGGCATGTCACCACCCACATGGAAAGCCGCGACGACAGCGTGTCGGAGGCGGACCGCACGCTGGATCGCTGATCGCGCCGGATCGCCGGCCATTGGCGCGCTTCCACATGCGGGCGGCTTACAATGTCCAACACAATTGAGGGGATATTCCCCTCAGGCTCCCCTACTTCAGGGCGCCTGACGGCAATTCAGTCAGGCGCTCTTACAATTCCGGGCTCATGGACCTGAATCGCATCAAGGATCGCCTCTCCGCCTACGAGCGCCTCATGCGCCTCGACAAGCCGATCGGCATCCTGCTCCTGCTGTGGCCCACGCTATGGGCGGTGTGGATCTCCTCCTGGGGCGGGCCGGACTGGGTGGTGGTGTGGATTTTCATCCTCGGCACGGTGCTGATGCGCTCGGCCGGCTGCGTGATGAACGATCTGGCCGACATGAAATTCGACGGGCAGGTGGAGCGCACGCGCAACCGCCCGCTGGTGACGGGGGAGGTGTCGAAAAAGGAAGCGCTGGCGCTGGCCGGTGTGCTGACGCTGGCGGCGTTCATCCTGGTGCTGTACCTGGGAAAATTGACGATCCTGCTGTCCGTGGTTGCGCTGGCGCTGGCGGCCACCTACCCGTTCACCAAGCGCTTCTTTGTGCTGCCGCAGGCCTATCTGGGCATTGCCTTCGGCTTCGGTATTCCCATGGCCTTCGCCGCGCATACCGGCGGCGTGCCCGAGGTGGCGTGGGGGATGCTGGGGGCGAACATCTTCTGGGCCATCGCCTACGACACCGAGTACGCCATGGTGGACCGCGACGACGACATCCGTATCGGCATCCGCACCGCGGCCATCACCTTCGGGCGCTTCGAGGTGCTGGCGGTGATGGTGTCGTATGCTGCGATGCTGGCGATCATGGTGATGATCGGGCGGCGCCTCGGCTTCCACATCTACTACTATGCAGGCCTCGGCGCGGCGGCACTGATCATGGGCTACCACTACGTCCTGATCAGGAAGCGCGAGCGCGCCGGGTGCTTCAAGGCCTTCCTGCATAACAATTGGGTGGGCGCGGTGATCTTTGCCGGCATCGTCGCCGAGTACGCCACGCGCTCGGTGATGGGTGCGCGCGTGAGCTGAACTGAACAGGACGCCTGATGGCTTATCGTGATTTGAGGGAGTTCATTGCACAGCTCGAAGCGCTCGGGGAATTGAAGCGCATCCGTGCCGAAGTCTCGCCCCGGCTCGAGATGACGGAAATCTGCGACCGCGTGCTCAAGGCGGGCGGTCCCGCGCTGCTGTTCGAGAAGCCCGAAGGGCACAGCATGCCGGTGCTCGGCAACCTCTTCGGCACCACGCGGCGCGTGGCTCTTGCCATGGGGATGAAGGACAGTGCAGCGGATCCGCTGGAAGCATTGCGCGACATTGGGCGGCTGCTGGCGTTCCTGAAGGAGCCCGAACCGCCCAAGGGTTTTCGCGACCTCATGGAGCGCTGGTTGCCGATCGGGCGGCAAGTGCTGCACATGGCGGCGAAAGACATCAGCGGCGCACCCTGCCAGCAGGTGGTGTGGGAGGGCAAGGACGTGGACCTCGGCCGCCTGCCGGTGCAGACTTGCTGGCCGGACGATGTCGGTCCGCTCATCACCTGGGGACTGACCGTGACGCGCGGGCCGCACAAGCCGCGGCAGAACCTCGGCATCTACCGCCAGCAGGTGATCGCGCCCAACAAGGTGATCATGCGCTGGCTTCCGCATCGCGGCGGCGCGCTGGATTTTCGCGGCCATGCGCTGGCCAATCCCGGCATGCCGTTCCCGATTGCGGTGGCGCTGGGCGCCGACCCGGCCACCATCCTCGGTGCCGTGACGCCGGTGCCAGACACCTTGTCCGAATATCAGTTCGCGGGCCTGTTGCGGGGCTCGCGCACCGAGGTGACCAAGTGCCTGGGCTCGACCCTGCAGGTGCCGGCGCATGCGGAGATCGTGCTGGAGGGGGCGATTCATCCGAACGAAGGGGGTGACGGATATGAAAGCGCGCTCGAAGGTCCCTTCGGCGATCACACGGGTTACTACAACGAGCAGGAGCGCTTCCCGGTGCTGACGGTGGAGCGCATCACGATGCGCCGCGATCCCATCTATCACTCTACCTACACTGGCAAGCCGCCCGATGAGCCGTCCATGCTCGGCGTGGCGCTGAACGAAGTGTTCGTGCCCATCCTGCAAAAGCAGTTTCCGGAGATTGCCGATTTCTACCTTCCGCCCGAGGGCTGCTCGTACCGCCTGGCTGTGGTGAGCATGAAAAAGCAGTACCCCGGCCATGCCAAGCGCGTGATGTTCGGCATCTGGAGCTTCCTGCGCCAGTTCATGTACACCAAGTTCATCATCGTCACCGACGACGACGTGAACATCCGCGACTGGAAGGAAGTGGTGTGGGCCATGACCACGCGCGTGGACGCCGCGCGCGACTGCACCATCGTCGAGAACACGCCCATCGACTACCTCGACTTCGCCAGCCCGGTGGCCGGGCTGGGCTCGAAGCTGGGCATCGATGCCACCCACAAGTGGCCTGTGGAAACGGCGCGCGAGTGGGGGCGCAGCATCGCCATGAGCGCGCAGGTGAAGGCGCGCGTGGACCAATTGTGGGAAACCCTTGGGCTGTAGTCTGGCATTGGCCCCGGGAATACGGTAACTTTCGCCTGTGCCTCGCGATGTTTCCCGGTCGCGTAAGCCCCGATGAATCCACGCCTTTCGCCCATCCGGACACCCATTGATCCGATTGCATCCACTGCAGTTTTGCGCGGCGCTTCTTGCCTTGGCGTGGCAATCGGGCGTGCATGCCGAAACGCTGGTCGCTGCCGTGAAACTGGCCCTGTCGAATTTTCCTGAAATGCGCGCGGCGGCCGCCAATCGCAGTGCCTTGTCCGAGTCCGCGGCACAATCGCGCAGCGCCTGGCTGCCGACCATCGATGCGACGATCGGTCGCGGTTCCGAGCGCAGCAGCAATGCCAGCACGCGCATTCTCGGTTCGGACCAGACGTTGCCGCGCCGCGAGGCGGAAATCAATCTCTCGCAGCTCATCTTCGACGGCGGCGTGACCTCCGGGCAGGTGCGCCGCACCGAGGCGCGGGCGCAGGGTGCGGGCGAACAGGAGTCGAATATTGCGGAGTCCACGGCGGGTCGCGCCGCGCAGGCTTTTGTCGAAGTGATGCGGTTGCGCGGCCTCCTGCAACTGGCACGCGACAACGTGTCGCGGCATGAGCAGACGCTGGACCTCGTGGCCAGGCTGGCGGAGTCCGGGCGGGGACGCGGCGCGGATACGCAACAGACGGAGGCACGGCTGGCGTTTGCGCAGTCTTCGCTGACACAATTGCGTGGCCAGCTGGTGCAGGCAGAGGCGGCCTATCGCCACGTGGTGGGGCAGGCGCCGGGTGCGCTGGCCGACCCCGGAGAGCTCACGGCCAAGTTGCCGCAATCTGCAGATGCGGCGATCGCGCAGATGAGCGAGAGCCATCCAGCCGTGCGCGCGGCCATGCGTGAGCTCGAGGCCGCGCAGGCCGATCGCGAATCGGCGCGCGGGCGCTCGGTGTCGCCCCGGCTGGCCCTGGAGCTCGGCGGCAGCGCCAACCATGATCTGGATGGCGTGCGCGGCGTGAGCGGGGACAGCTTCGCCATGCTGCGCCTGCGCTACAACCTGTATCGCGGCGGTGCCGACGAGGCGCGCGTGCGCGAAACCGAGGCGCGCATGGACGAGGCGCTGGCCAATCTTGCCAAGGCGAAGAACGACACGCAGCGCGACCTGCGCCAGGCCTGGGACACATTGACCGAGGATCGTGCGCGCCTGCCGCAATTGGGTCGTTACGTTGCCGCCTCCAACGAGGTGGTGGCCGCGTATCGCGCGCAGTTCAGCATCGGCCAGCGCACCATGCTCGATGTATTGAACGCCGAGAACGAACTATTCACCGCCAAGAGCAGCTTGTACTCGGGATTATCGGCGATTACCTCGGGCGAACTCCGGGTTCTCGCGGCCATGGGTCGACTGCTCGAGGCCCTGGGCCTTAGCGTTCCCGATGCCAACGCGACGCGCATGTCCTCCGGTGCGGGGACGGCGGCGAAACCATGACCAATTCAGCCATTCCCGCAAGCAGCGACGCGCTGGCCGAGTGCCTGGCGCAGGTGACGCGCATCTTCGGGCGTCCCGCCTCGGCGCAGGCGCTGGTCGCGGGGTTGCCGGTCGAGGACAGCGGCCTCACGCCGGAAGTGTTCCTGCGTGCCGCCGACCGCGCGGGCCTGAGCGCGCGCATGGTCAAAGCGGGGCTCGATCGAATTTCCAAGCTCGACCTGCCGGCGGTGTTGCTCTTGAAGGAACGCGGCGCTTGCGTGCTGGTGGCCAGGAACGACAGCGAGGCGAGCATCGTCACCAGTGCCGGCCTCGAGCGCGTGTTGCCGCTGGCGGAACTCGCAGCCGATTACACCGGCATGGCGATTGCCGTGGCGCGCGTGCAGCGCTTCGAGGCGGGGACTTCCAGCGAGCGCATGCTGGCGACGCACCACTGGTTCTGGGGCACGCTGGTGCGCGCCTGGCCGATGTACACCGAGGTTGTCGTGGCGAGTGTCCTGGTGAACGTGTTTGCGGTGCTCACGCCGCTGTTCACCATGAACGTGTACGACCGCGTGGTGCCGAACAAGGCCATCGAGACCTTCTGGGTGCTGGCACTGGGCGTGATCATCGTCTACGTGTTCGACTTCGGGCTGAAGCTGCTGCGCGGCTATTTCATCGACGTGGCGGGGCGTCGTGCCGACATCGCCTTGTCGGCAGGGCTGTTCGAGCAGTTGATGGGCATGCGCCTGGATGCCAGCCGGCAATCGGTGGGGTCGCTGGCCAACAACCTGCGCGAATTCGAATCGCTGCGCGAGTTCTTCACCTCGGCCACCATGGTCGGGCTGATCGACCTGCCGTTCGTGCTGCTGTTCATCGCCGTGGTCGCGCTGGTGGGCGGTTGGTCGATGGCGGCGGTGCCGCTCATCGCCATCCCCATCGTGGTTGCCGTGGGCGTGTCGCTGCAGGCGCCGCTGCGCGATCGCATCAAACGCGTGTATCAGGCCTCCGAGGCCAAGCACGCCACGCTGATCGAGACATTGTCCGCCATTGAAACGGTGAAGGTGCTGGGCGCGGCTTCGCGCCAGCAACGGCGCTGGGAGGAGGTGGTGGGATTCGTGGCCTCGGAGAGCCTGGGCACGCGCCTGATCTCCTCGTTCGCGGTGAATTTTTCCGGCTGGGTGCAGGGCATCGTCAGCGTGGCCATGCTGGCGGTCGGCGTCTACCTTGCCGGTGAGAACCTGCTGACCACCGGCGCCATCATCGCCTGCACCATCATCGGTGGTCGCGCCATGGCGCCGCTGGCGCAGGTGGCGGGCCTCCTGACCCGCTATCACCAGTCGATGAGCGCGCTCGAGGCGCTGGAAAAAATCATGCAATCGCCGCGCGAGCGGCCCCGGGACCGCAGCTTCATCCACCGGCCCACCTTGACCGGCGAGATCCGCTTCCAGGACGTCGGCTTCAAGTATCCGGGCCAGGAGACCGAGGCGCTGGCCGGGTTCAACCTGGCGATCAAGGCCGGCGATCGTGTCGGCGTTATCGGGCGCATCGGCTCGGGCAAGACCACGCTGGCCAAGCTGCTGGTGGCGCTGTACCAGCCGCAGTCCGGTTCCATCCTGGTGGATGGCACCGACATCCGTTCCATCGACCCGACCGACCTGCGCCACGCCATCGGCTACCTGCCGCAGAACCTGGTGTTGTTCTCGGGCAGCGTGCGCGACAACCTGCAGATCGGCACGCGCGGCGTGGATGATGCCGCCATGCTGAAGGCGGCCGGCATTGCCGGCCTGCTCGACATCGTCAGCCGCCATCCCAAGGGATTCGACATGCAGGTCGGCGAGCGCGGCGAGTCGTTGTCCGGCGGGCAGCGCCAGACCGTGGCCCTGGCGCGGGCCCTGGTGACCGATCCGCCCATCCTGGTGCTGGATGAGCCCACGCATGCCATGGACCATTCGTCAGAGGAGCGCCTGAAGGTGCGCATGCAGGAAGACATGCGCGACAAGACCATCATCATCATCACCCACCGCGAGTCGCTGCTCTCGGTGGTCAACACGCTGGTGGTCGTCGATGGCGGCAAGGTGGTTGCGGCGGGTCCGAAGGATGCGGTGGTCAAGGCCCTGTCCGAGGGCAAGATCAGGATGGCACGATGAGCACCTTGAACGAGAAATCCGACCACGACATCACCGATGTTGCCTCGACCCCGGTGGCAAAGCCGAAGGCCTCGCTGCTGCCGCCGGTGTGGACCA
Source organism: Burkholderiales bacterium (assembly GCA_964201515.1). Classification (GTDB taxonomy): domain Bacteria; phylum Pseudomonadota; class Gammaproteobacteria; order Burkholderiales; family SG8-39; genus CAIYPG01. The sequence goes on along the minus strand of CAXNGL010000070.1, from coordinate 1,782 downwards.
GCGAGGAGCTGTCGTTCGATGACGGCGGCCACAAGCGCATGCCGCATGTGCTGCTCGCCGCGGTCGTGGCCTTTTTCATCATCGCCATTGCCTGGGCCATGATCGGGGACATCGACGAGATTGCGCGTGCCGAGGGCAAGGTGATCACCGCCAGCCAGACACAGCTGGTGCAAAACCTGGAGGGCGGCATCATCACCAGGATCCTGGTGAAAGAGGGCGACCTGGTACAAAAGGACCAGGTGCTGTTCCAGCTGGATGACGTGCGATTTGCTGCGGCTTTTCGCGAGGGACGGCAGGGCGAATTGGGGCTGCGGGCCAAGGTGGCGCGACTCACCGCCGAAGTCACCAAGGCGCAGCCGGCGATGCCGGCTGACGTGGTCAAGGGTGCGCCGGGGCTGGCGCAGAACGAGCTCACCGTGTTCCAGGCGCGGCAGCGCGACCTGGCCGGCAAGAATGCGATCCTGCTGGAGCAGTTGGCGCAACGGCGACAGGAGGTGATCGAACTGCAGTCCAAGCGCGATCGCACGCAGGAGCAGATCGAACTCCTGCGCCGCGAGATTGCCATCACTGCGCCACTGGTAAAGCAAGGCGCAGTGTCCGAAGTCGAGGTGCTGCGCCTCGAGCGCGACTTGACGCGCCTGCGCAGTGAGCTTGAGGCCGCCACGCTGGCCATTCCGCGCGCGCAGTCGGCCATTGAAGAGGCGCGTCGCAAGATCGAGGAAAACGACACGCAGTTCCGCAGCCAGGCGGCCGCCGAGCTGTCGCTGGCAAGAAACGAACTGGCGAAAGTGGCCGAGACGGTGCCGGCACTGGCGGACCGCATGACGCGCACCCAGGTGCGCTCGCCGGCCAAGGGCATCGTGAAAACAATCGCCAACAAGACCCCGGGCGGCGTGGTGCAGCCGGGCACACCGTTCGCGGAGATCGTGGCGGTGGAAGACACGCTGCTCATCGAGGCACGCCTGCGCCCGCAGGACATTGCCTTTGTTACAGTGGGACAGCCTGCCATCGTCAAGCTGGGCGCCTACGACTCCAGCATCTATGGCGGGCTCGACGCCAAGGTCGAACTGGTCAGCGCCGACACCACCCAGCCGCAGCCGCAGCAGGGGCAGGGCACGGAACCCTACTACGTGGTGCATGTGCGCACCACCAAGTCCGCGCTGGAGTTCCAGGGCAAGGCCCTTGCGGTGATGCCGGGCATGACCGCGTCGGTGGATGTGCTCACCGGGCGCCGCACCGTCATGCATTACCTCCTGAAGCCGCTCAACAAGGCGCGCGACAAGGCGCTGACCGAGCGCTAGCGCCCGGCGATCGATGTGCGCATTTGGCAGACGCCGATCGGCGGGTTTGGACCTGACAAGGAGTACGCCGTGAACGATGCCCCGCAGCCGCAATTGCGACCGATTGCCGACTCCGACAGTGGGCTGGTGGCATGGACGCATGTCATCTATGGCCTGCATGCGCTGTCGGTGCTCACCGGCATGCTGACGTCGGTCACCATCATCGGCGCATTCGTGTTCGGCTGGCCGTCGATCATTGCGGTCATCCTGAACTACGTGAAGCGCGGCGATGCGAAGGGGACGTTCCTCACCACCCATTTCCGCTGGCAGATCCGCACCTTCTGGTATGCGCTGGGGTGGACGCTGCTGTCCTGGCTGCTTATCTTCACGTTGATCGGCATCCCCTTCGCATGGATGCTTATCGTCGGCGTCAGCGTGTGGGTGGCCTATCGCGTGATTCGTGGCTGGCTGGCGCTGGCCGATGGCAAGCCGATGAAATTCG
>CAXNGL010000069.1:0-11925 GCA_964201515.1 Burkholderiales bacterium | reverse complement strand
ACCCCGCCCATGAAAAGCGCGCGCGCGGTGATGTGGTGGCTCTGCGCGAAGTGGCCCATGTGGTTGAACACGAAACTCGTCGGTGACGTCCGGTCCGGCCAGCCCATGGTGCCGGTATGCACGGTGAGCGCGCACTTGATGTCGACCAGCTTCTGCCACACCCGGTCGTAGTTGTACGGGCTGTCGAGGCCATAGGCATCGAAGTAGTAGCGGCGCTTGTCCACGGGAATGTCCGAGTCGCCCTCGATGGGACGCTGGGTAGTGCCGTTCATGACCAGGAGCTTGAGCCCGAGCTTGTGCGCATCGTCGAGCTGGGCGAGCGCCTCATCCGGGCTGTCGAGCGAGATGATCCCGGCGGGAATGAGCCGGTCACCGTAGGGCTTGAACATGTCCATGGCCATGGTATTGAAGGCGCGCACGACGACCTGGCGCAGGTCGCGGTCCTGGATCAGCTTCAGCAGCAGGAAGCCAATGGTGGGATAGATGAGCGCGACGTCGAATCCCCATTGGTCCAGCGACTGGTGCATGAGCTTGGGCAGCGTGTAGGCGGCGCGGTCGCGCGCATCCACCGGCTGGGTCCACCAACCCTGCTTGCGCACCCGCTTTGTCATGCGCATTTCCGGGGTGAGCAGCCTGCCCCCGCCGTAGCCGGGCGCGTTCTTCACCGCCTGGCGATACTGGTCGGTGGCCTTGGCGCCGCCGATCTCGGCGAGGTAGTCCTCGTACACCGGGTGCAGCTCCAGCCAATGGCCGTCCGAATCCACCACCGGGTGCTTCAGCTGGCTGCGGACTTTCTCCGATTTGGTCTGTGTCATTGCGATTTCCTCCTGGACTAGTTGAAAACGGGATATGCGATTCCTGTGAGCCGCGGGCGGGCGGTCATTGGCCGACAAGCTGCACGGGCAACGCACCGCGAACGCCACGACTTGCGCGCCTTTCAGTTTCCTTCACGTGGCAATGCCATGGTCGGATCCGGCATACCGAACGACTACTGCGGCTTGATGCCGGCCTTGGCGGCCACGTCCTGGTATTGCTTTGAGATCAGCTCATAGCGCTTGGCCAGCGCCTCGGGACCGACTTCGGAAGCGTTGATGCCGCTCTTGCCGAAGAAGTCCCTCACTTCCTGCTGCTGCACGGCGAAGCGCGCCGCGGCGTGCAGGCGATCGACGATGGCCTGTGACGTTCCCGGGCGCACGTTGAGCGCCCACCACACGCCGACCTGCCCGGGATAACCGATCTCGGCCAGCGTTGGCACGCCGGGGAAGGCAGCCACGCGAACCTCCCCGGTGAGGCCCAGCCCCTTGGTCTTCTTCGCCTCGGTGTTGACCCTGCCCTCGGCCGCGGTGGAGAACAGCAGCTGCACGTCGTTGGCGAGCAGCGCAATGATGGCCTGGTTGTTGCCGCCCTGGAACGGAATGGTGACGATATTGAGATTGTCCCGCTGCATGATGGCGTAGGCATTGAGGTTGGCGATGCTGGTCGAGCCCGAGCTGCCCCAGTTGAGCTTGCCGGGGTTGGCCTTGGCATAGGCCACCAATTCGGCCATGCTGTTCCAAGGCGCGCCAACCGGCGAATGCAGCAGCAGCGGGCTCTCGGCCACCACGCCCACCGGCTGCAGTTCCTTCACCGGATCGATCGGCAGGTCCTTGGTGAATACCGGCAGCGACAGGTTGGAATTGGTCGATGCGGCAATGGTGTAGCCGTCATTGGGCTGGCGCCGCACCACGAACTCCCAGGCAATGACGCCGTTGCCGCCGGGCTTGTTGTCGATGATGACGCTGGTGCCGAGGTTCCTCGCCATCGCGCCCGCCACCGAGCGGAACACCAGATCGGTGATCGTCCCGGGTGCGAACGGCACCACCATGGTGATCGGCCTTGATGGATAAGCCTGGGCCAGCGCCTGGGCCGAGCCCAGCGCGATGGCAGCGGCCACAAGCGGTGCCAGGATGACTTTGATCAGATTTGCCATGAATATTTCTCCTTGATTGAATGGATGTGGAAAATCTGCTTGTTCGGGATGGGGCGGCTGGCGACAGCCCAACGATGCGCGGAAAACAACCCTTGCGTTCCCCTGGATCAGGATGCCCGGCGTCATTTGTTGCGCGCCATAAGTATAAGTGCTTGCACGAGGCAATCACTACTGCGGCTTGATGCCGGCCTTGGCTGCGATGTCGGCATACGAGCGGCCGATCTCGTCGACTTTCTTCAACGCCGCGTCCACCGGCATCTCGACTGCGTAGATGCCGTTCTTGTCGAAGAATTCCTTCACTTCGGGCTGCTGCACGGCAAAAGTGGCCGCAGCGTTAAGACGGTCCATGATCGGCCTCGGCGTGCCGGACTTCACGTTGAGCGCCCACCACACCCCGACCAGTTGCGCATAGCCGGCCTCGGCGAAGGTCGGCACGTTGGGGAATGCCGGGCGCCGCCGCTCCCCGCTGATGGCCAGCGCCTTCACCTTGCCCGAGCGGGCGTCCTGCAGCGTTTCGGCCTCGGTCTGCACCAGCAACTGGATGTCGTTCGCGTACAGCGCGAGACGCGCCATGTTGTTGCCACCCTGGTAGGGAATGTTGGTGATCTTCAGGCCGTCGCGCATCACCACCGCCTCCATGTTGAGGTTGGCCACGCTGGCCGCGCCCGAGGTGCCCCAGTTCAGCTTGCCCGGGTTGGCCTTCGCGTAGGCAACCATCTCGCCCATGCTGCTCCACGGCGCCGCAACCGGCGAGGTGATGGCCAGCGCGCCCTCGGCCATGATGGCCACGGGCAGGAGGTCCTTCACCGGATCGATGCGCAGGTCCTTGACGAAGATCGGCAGCGACAGGTTGGAGTTGGTGGAGCTGGCAAGGACGTAGCCGTCGGCGGGCGTGCTCTTCACCACGTGCTCGTAGACGATCATGCCGCCGGCGCCCGGACGATTCTCGACCACCACGGGCACGCGCAGCGACTTCGCCATCTGCGTCCCGACGGCGCGAAACACCAGGTCGGACACCGTGCCGGCCGCGAGGTGCACCAGCAGCGTGATTTGCCTGGACGGGTATTCCTGCGCCTGCGCGGCGAACGGGTTCAGCGCACCCAGCACGAGCGCCAGCAATGCCTTCCACATGACGCATCCTCCTCAGGATTACAGCGGGCTGCTGCGCGATGGTCCCTGGCCAGGCGATTGAAATATTGTCAGGCGTTGAGGAGCTTTTGCAGCTCTCCCGACTCGTACATTTCGCGCAGGATGTCGGAGCCGCCGACAAACTCGCCCTTGACGTAGAGTTGCGGGATGGTCGGCCAGTTGGCGAACTCCTTGATGCCCTGGCGCACTTCGGCGTCGGCCAGCACGTCCACCGTCACCAGGTCGTTGACACCGCACGACTTGATGAGCTGCACGGCATTGGCGGAAAAGCCGCACTGCGGCATCTGCGGCACGCCCTTCATGAACAACACGACGCGATTGCCTTCGACAGTCTGTTTGATGCGTTCCTGAACATTCATGCTGAGCTCCTTGCTTTTTTTGAATTCGATCGCCGGGGCGTTCGACATCGATCACCCGGGTAATTCCCGATTAAATTTGTCAGGTATGGTATCGCGCCGAATGCAGCCGGTCAAACGCCCGGGCAGTGCCGGACTGGGCCCCGGTTCAGCCCTTCCAGCGCCCGACGCAGACGCGGGGGATGCTCGACAAGTCATTGTAATTATTCACGCTATCGTAGCCCAAGGCGATCAGTAAGTCACGGCTTGCAGCACCCTGGTCATGCCCATGTTCGAACACCAGCACGCCACCCGGATCGAGGTGCTGCCGCGCCTCCGCGGCGATGCGACGGATGACATCCATGCCGTCCGGCCCCGCCACGAGCGCCAGCTGCGGCTCGAAGCGCAGGTCGCCTTGCGCCAGGTGCGGATCGCCGCTGGCCACGTAGGGTGGATTGCTGGCAATGACGTCGAATCGTTCCCCCGGCAAGGCCGCGAACAGGTCGCTTGCGAGCAAGTGCACGCCCGGCGCATGACGGGCCGCGTTGGCGCGCGCGATCTGCAGCGCCGCCGGCGACACGTCGCAGGCCCACACCCGGGCATCGGCGCGCATGTGGGCAATCGCCACCGCGATCGCGCCGCTGCCCGTGCCGATGTCGAGCAGGCGCCCTCCTTCGGGCAAGTGCGAGCGCGCCAGCTCCGCCAGCAATTCGGTCTCCGGCCTGGGAATCAGCACGTCCGGCGAGACCGCCATTTCGAGGCCAAAGAACTCGCGCTCGCCGAGGATGTAAGCCATGGGCTCGCCGCGCTGGCGGCGCGCGTGGAGCTCGCCCACCGCCAGCGCAGCCTCGGGCCCGACCGCATCGTTCTCATGCGCGAGCAACCAGCTTCGCTTCACGCCGGCGCCGCGCGCGGCAAGCAGTTGCGCTTCGAGCCTGGGCAGGCCGCTGGCGGCAAGCAGTTCACGCCAGGTGGGCATTGTGCACCGGATTTATGTCAGTAATCAACCAATTAATCTCCTATAGGCATAGGGATACTTCTGAAATTGTCACTATTACACAACCCGTCTGCCGCTCAATTCGAGTTCTCTCCGATGGCCGCCAGCTGTTCGGCCTGGTGCTCGGCGGCCAGCGCGGACGTGAGCTCATCGAGATCGCCGTCCATGATGGCGGCAATCTTGTAGAGCGTGAGATTGATGCGGTGGTCGGTGATGCGGCCCTGCGGGAAGTTGTAGGTGCGGATCCGCTCGGAGCGGTCGCCCGAGCCGATCAGCGACTTGCGCGCGGCCGCTTCCCTGGAATGCTGCTCGCGCTCCTGCTTGTCCTTGATGCGCGCCGCCAGCACCGACATGGCGCGCGCCTTGTTGCGGTGTTGCGAGCGGTCGTCCTGGCATTCCACGACGATGCCGGTGGGCAGATGCGTGATGCGGATGGCGGAATCCGTCTTGTTGACGTGCTGGCCGCCGGCGCCCGATGCCCTGAAAGTGTCGATACGAAGCTCTGCCGGGTTGAGCACCACCTCAGCCACTTCATCGGCCTCGGGGAGGATGGCCACGGTGCAGGCCGAGGTGTGAATGCGACCCTGCGTCTCGGTGGCAGGCACGCGCTGCACGCGATGGCCGCCCGATTCGAACTTGAGTTTGGAATAGGCGCCATTACCCGCCGTGCCGCCGGCAACGCGCGCGATGATTTCCTTGTAACCGCCCATCTCGCCAGGACTCTCCGACATCACCTCCACCTGCCAACGCTGCTTTTCGGCATAGCGCGTGTACATGCGGAACAGGTCACCCGCGAACAATGCCGATTCGTCGCCACCGGTGCCGGCGCGGATTTCCAGGAAGATGTTGCGCTCGTCGTTGGGGTCGCGCGGCAACAGCAGCTTCTGCAAGACCAGTTCCAGTGCCGCCGTGCGTTCCTTCCCGGCCTTGATCTCGGCCTCCGCATACGCCTTCATTTCCGGGTCGGACAGCATGGCTTGCGCATCCGCGATGTCCTGTTCGGCACGACGGAACTCGAGAAAACGCTCCACCACCGGCGTGAGGTCCGAGTACTCGCGCGTGAGCTTGCGGTACTGGTCCATGTTGCGCGTGGCATTCTCCGAGGCAATCAGGTCGCCCACCTCGACATGGCGGCGCGACAATTGTTCAAGACGGGATGCAATGCTGGGTTTCATGGTTTCGATTCAAGGATGGATGGCGACACAGGACAGGCTCGCCGCGCGAGCCGCGACGCAGCGAGTGCGTAGCTAACGCCGGTCGAGGTGATAGAGCCGGGCCAGCAGCGACTTCAGCTCCTCGTCGCCTGCTTCGCCCTCGCTCTGGTTGAGCGCCTGCGTGGGCCCGTGCATGAGCTTGTTGGTAAGGCCATGGGACAGCGCCTCGAGCACCGCCTTCGGATCGTCGCCGCGCGAGAGCATCTTCAGGGCGCGCTCCATCTCGGCGCGACGCGCCGACTCGGCCGATTCGCGCAGCGTGCGGATCAGCGGCACGTTGTCGCGCGCCTTCATCCAGTGCAGGAAGGAGCCGACCTGCGTCTCGATGATGGCTTCGGCTTGCGCCACCGCCGATTGGCGCGCGTCCATGCCCTCCTTGACCAGTTCGGCCAGGTCGTCGATGGAGTACAGGAACACGTCGTCCATCTGCCCGACTTCGGGTTCGATGTCGCGCGGCACCGCGAGGTCGACCATGAACATCGGGCGATGGCGACGCGCACGGATGGCGCGCTCGACCGTGCCCTTGCCGAGGATGGGCAGCGAACTGGCCGTGCACGACACCACGATGTCGTACTCGGCGAGGTATTCCGGCAGGTCGCGCAGCGCCAGCGCGCAAGCGTTGAATCTCGGCGCCAGGTGCTCGGCCCGCTCTACGGTGCGGTTGGCGAACGCAATGGCGCGCGGGTGCTGGGCGGCAAAGTGCGTGGCGGCCAGCTCGATCATTTCACCTGCCCCGATGAACAACACTTTTTGCTCGGCCAGGCTGGGGAAGATGCGCTGCGCGAGTTTCACCGAGGCCGCCGCCATGGACACCACGTTGGCGCCGATCGGCGTTTGCGTGCGCACTTCCTTGGCCACCGCGAACGAGCGCTGGAACAGCCGGTTCAAGGTGCTACCCAGTGTGCCCGCCGCCTCGGCCGAGCGCACTGCGTCCTTCATCTGGCCGAGGATCTGCGGTTCACCAAGCACCATGGAATCGAGCCCGGCGGCGACGCGAAACGCATGCCGGACCGCCTGCGGCGCCTCCAGCGTGTAGGTGTAGGACTGCAGCTCGTGCGGGCTGACGCGGTGATAGTCTGCCAGCCACGCCAGTGCGGCACGCGGTTCGCCCGCGGCGCAATAGATTTCCGTGCGGTTGCAGGTGGACAGGATGGCCGCTTCACGCACCGGCTGCTTGCGCGTGAACTCCAGCAACGCCTCCTGCAGCCGCTCGGCGGCGAACGCTACGCCCTCGCGGATGGCGATGGGAGCGCTCATGTGGTTCAAGCCGAGTGTAAAAAGCTGCATGGTCGTCCGATGGATCCAGGATGCATTGCCGTTGCCGGGGCAGCCTTGCGGTGACCAGCACCGGCTACTGAAGCAAATCAGCCCGGCGGGTTACCGTCGCGGATTACTACAGCGGTCCTGCCCCCATCCCGCCACGGGCCATAAGCCATTGTCGGGACAGCGTATTATACCCGCCCGACTCCTTCCAATCGCTCAAATAGCGTCCCAATACAAGGCAACTCATGCGCATCAGCAGCAATTTCGACAGCGGCTCCATTGCCATACGCGATATTGACGCCGCCGCAGGCATCGCCAACCTCAGACTGCGTCCCGACCAGGTGAGCGACCCCGCGGTGGACATCCGCCAGTGGTTCCACTTTCGCCTGCAGGGCGATTTTCGCCACCGAGGCCCCGTATCGCTGCGCATCGCGGCCTGCGGCGACAGCACTTTCCCCGGTGGCTGGAAGGACTATCGCGCCGTGGCAAGCTATGACCGCGAAAATTGGTTCCGCGTGCCGACGACTTTCGACGGCGATACGCTCACCATCGCGCACACCCCCGAGCGCGACAGCATCTACTACGCCTATTTCGAACCCTATTCCTGGGAGCGCCACCTGACGCTGCTGGGCCGCGCCGAGAACTCGGCGCGTGCGCGCGTGATCGACCTGGGCGGCACCCTTGACGGTCGCGACATGAACCTCGTTCGCATCGGCGCCGACAACGGGGCAGCGCGCCGCAAGCAGTGCTGGATCATCGCGCGCCAGCATCCGGGCGAAACCATGGCCGAATGGCTTTGCGAGGGCATGATCGAGCGACTGCTCGACGCGCAGGATCCTGTCGCGACGCGCTTGCTGTCGGCGGCGCAATTTCACATCGTGCCCAACATGAACCCGGATGGCAGCGTGCGCGGCAACCTGCGCGTCAATGCCGCCGGTGCCAACCTCAACCGAGAGTGGGTATCGCCCTCACCCGAGCGCAGCCCCGAGGTGCATGCGGTGCGTGCCGAACTGCAGCGCACCGGCTGCGATTTTTTCCTCGACGTGCACGGGGACGAAGTGATCCCGTACGTGTTCACCGCCGGCTGCGAGATGCTGCCCTCGGTGTCGGATGCGCAGCGCGCCGAGCAGCAACGCTACATCGACGCATTGGTTGCTGCAGCGCCGGAATTCCAGACCCGCCACGGCTATCCATCAGGCAAATATTCCGAGGATGCCCTGAAGCTGGCCAGCAAGTGGGTGGGCCATACCTTCGGCTGCGTCAGCCTGACGCTGGAGCTGCCGTTCAAGGACAACGCCGACCGGCCCGATGAGATGACCGGCTGGAGCAGCGTGCGCTCAAAGCAATTGGGCCACGACACGCTCGATTCCGTAGCAGCCTTATTCAGGGTTTAGGGGAAACGCACTTACCTTACTTGAGGGTGAGTGACTCGTCGCCTGCTGCCAGCGGTTTGCTGAAGATCGTTGGCGGCGCTGCCGCGGGCCGACCGCGCTTTGATACGGATAAACCCCATCCGTATCAAAGCGCGGTTTCTGAATAAACCGGAGGCGTTTTATGCTTGAGCCCGGATTTCGGCGCTTAAGCAAGTGCCAATCGGGATCAGGGAGCACGCTCAGTAGGACGTCAGACCATGCCGGATGGCGAACTTCACCAGCCCCCGGGACGTCGCCGATGCTCAGCTTGCGCATGATGCGGCTGCGATAGGTGTCCACGCTCTTGGGCCACAGCGACAGGGTGGCGGCGATTTCGCTGCTTGAATACCCCTCGACCACCAGCTCGAGCACCTGCCGCTCGCGCAGGCTCAGGCTTTGCAGGGGGCTGGTGTCGTTGCGCCCGAAAAAATAGCGGTTCATGACTTCGTGCGGCAGGCGGTTGCTCAGGTAGCTGCGCCCCGCATTCACCGTGCGCACTGCGTTCACCAGCTCGGTGCCGGCGGCCTCCTTCAGCACGTACCCCATGGCACCGGCGCTGAACGCCTGATAGACATGCTCCGGGCTCGAATGCATGGAAAGAATCAGCACCTGCGTTGCAGGACAGGCGTGGCGCACCTGGCGTGTCGCCTCGATGCCGCTCAGCCCGGGCAGGCTGATGTCCATGACGAGGTCGGGGGCGCTTCTGCAGCGTCAGCGCGACAGCCTCGGATGCCGTTTCCGCCCCGCCCACCACGGTCATGTCGGCTTGTGTTCCCAGCAAATAGCTCACGCCCTCACGCACGATGGCGTGATCATCAGTCAGCAGTACGCGGATCGCCATTTTCTGCCGCCAATTCAACGATGACCTGCGTGCCTTCTCCAGGCTGGGATTGCGTTCGCAAGCGCGCTCCTGCATGAGGATGAGTCCATAGCCGTGATAATCGCCGCGCCGCTCGACATCGCTACGGAACCCGCAGCCGCTGTCGGAAATGATGAGGCGCGCCGGCAGCTCACCGCGCACAATGTCCAGGTTGATACCCAGCGCCGTCAGGTTCTGGCCAGGCTGGTCATGCAGTTCACCAGACAAGCGCCGCCGCTCGGCCTCCTGGATTTCGACCAGCCGGCGCGACACCGCGCGCAACCGCCGCGATTGCTGCGATTGCTGCGATTGCTGCGACAGTTTTTGGCCGACCTTTTCCTGCTCGGTGATGTCACGCGCCACGCTGACCACGCCACGCACTTTGCGATCCGGGCCAGATTCCGGAAACACCCGCCAGTTGAAGATGAAAGTACCCTTGGCGAGATGAATCGTGCCCTTGTGCCCTTCCGGAAGGCCGGTCTTGAACACACGACGGATCACCTCATCCCAAGCCCATCCATCGGGCGCCAGTCCGAGTTCTTCCTGCGCCTTGCCGATGAACGACTCGGGTGGCAGCCCGGTGTGGCGCCGGCACACCGGATTGGTATAGGAAAAGCGGCAATCGCGATCGAAGCGGGAAACAACATCGCCGATATTCTCGACCAGCGCACGAAAATGCTCCTAGCTCTCGTGCGGCAACGGTTCGGACACGCCCACGGCCTACATCCCCGGCAGGCTCTTTGCAGCGGCAGATCCGGAATTATCTGACTTCATGACAATTGAAGTATTTGCGCAGGCCGGGCATTTTTCGACCATTCGCGAGCCCGGCGTTACGAGACGGGACCGATTGCTCAGCGGGCCGGATGAGCAGCCGGCGAGGACCCGCCCAGCTTGACCGCCGGCATGCCCGCCACGATGGCAAGGGTCACCGCGCCGGCAATCGCCACACCCCAGAATACGAGATGAAGACTCGACGACAGTCCGTCGCGCAACAGACCGGGCACCGCGCCGGTCATGACGGAGACATGGGGTCCGCCAGCAAGCAAACCCTGGATGCTGTCCAATGAAACGCTGCCGTCAACCCCGCGCGACGCGAGGAAGCGCTGCATCGAGACATTCAGGACCCCGCCAAAAATGGCGGCCCCAAGCGCACTGCCGAGAATCCGCATCAGCATGTTGGTGCCGGTGGCCGCACCGCGTTGCGACCAGGCCACACTGGTCTGGATGGATACGATGAAGGTGGTGTTGAGCGTGCCAAGGCCGATACCGACGACCATGGACCCCAGGCCGGCCACCAGCGCCCCTTGGGCCGCAAACAGGGCCACGGCAATGCTGCCAAGCAGCAATGCGGTGCCTCCGAACAGCGCCAGCCGGCGCGGCCCGACGCGCACGATGACATGCCCGGTAATCACCGACGCAATCGGCCAGCCGATGGACATGGCGCATAGTGCAAAGCCGGCCACCAGCGCGGACTCTCCCAGCACCCCCTGGACGAAGGTCGGCAGGAAACTGATGAGACCGATCATGGCGATGCCGGCGGCCAGCGTTGCCGCATTGGCCAGGGCGATCAGGCGATTGCCCCACAGCTCCAGGTGCATGATGGGATCCCTGGCGCGCCGCTGCTGCGCAATGAACATGACACCCGCCACCACGGTCAGCGCGGCCAGTCCGCCAAGCTCCCCTGCCCCCCAGTCGCCGCCATGCGTGAGCGCAAGCATCAACGCGGAAACGGTCACCAGCAGCAACACGGCCCCGGTGTAGTCGATGCTGTGCGCCTTGGGCGTCACATTCTCGTGCAGGTAGCGGGTCACCAGGAAAATGCACGCAAGGCCAAAGGGAATATGCATCCAGAAGATCCATGACCAGTGCAGGTACTGCACGATGAGCGCGCCCGCCAGCGGCCCGATGATGGACGACAGCCCCCACACGCTGGCGATGTAGCCCTGCGTCTTCCCGCGCTCTTCGATGGCGTAGAGGTCGCCCACCAGGGTGATGGCCAATGGCTGCACCGCACCGGCGCCGAACCCCTGGAGGAAGCGAAACGCCACCAGCGAGGGCATCGACCAGGCCAGGCCGCACAGCACCGACCCGAGGAGGAATATCAGGATACCGGCGATGAACACGCGCTTGCGCCCAAACAGGTCCGAGAGCTTGCCGTAGATGGGAACCGTCACCGCCTGCATCAAGAGGAATGCCGAGAACACCCAGCTGTAGAGATGCACGCCGCCGATCTTGGCCACGATGCTGGGCATGGAGGTGGCCACGATGGTGCCTTCGATCGCGGCCATGAACATGGCCATGACGATGGCTGCCAGCACCAGCGGGCGGCGCGTCCTCGGGCCCTCGGGTGCCGGAGCCGCTGCGGTCGCCAAAGTCATTGGAAGCCCTTGCCGGCGCGCTGCGGCAAGACCACGACAGTCCCAGCCAATCGGGCAACCGGCGCCCTCATCAATCGGTCGCCAACCTTGTCATGCGCATTGCCCGTGGGCCCTGGTCCATGCGCCCCAGGCGCGGGCCGCTACGATAGCACGCGCACCGGGCGATTATTTTCGCCAACCAATGGCCACCTTCGCACCATTCAGTAGGCTGACAGACGAGGCCGAATCATCGACATTACCCTTTGCGGCCTCCGGGAATCCGCTAGTATTGCGCCCAGACTTCCCAACAACCACCGAGGATCCCATGCGTACTGCCCCCATCTCCCGCTATGCGCGCCACAGCCTGCTG
>CAXNGL010000068.1:0-12063 GCA_964201515.1 Burkholderiales bacterium | reverse complement strand
CGGCGTTCAATACGTCTCCGTTCGCCGCATTGACTTCTCCCGGCGCGGCGTCACGTGCTTCTTCAAAGGCGCTGTAGGCGTCGGCTGAAAGCACTTCCGCCCATTTGTAGCTGTAGTAGCCCGCGCTGTAGCCTCCGCCAAAAATGTGTGAGAAGTTGTTCGGGAAGCGAGTCCATTCAGGCGGCACCACGACCGCTGTGCGCTGGCGTATCTCGTCGAGCAACTGCAAGGGCGACTTCGCTCCATCCGGGTCGAAGTCATGGTACAGGTGCATGTCGAACAGGGAGAATTCCAGTTGGCGCACCATCTGCATGCCGGACTGGAAGTTTCTTGCTGCAATCATCTTGTCGAACAACGCGCGCGGCAGCGGCAATCCGGTGTCCACGTGCGCCGTCATGCGTTCGAGCACTTCCCACTCCCAACAGAAGTTTTCCATGAACTGGCTGGGCAGCTCGACCGCATCCCATTCCACGCCGCGGATGCCCGACACCCCGGAATAGTCGATCCGGCTCAGCAAGTGATGCAGGCCATGGCCGAATTCGTGGAACAGCGTGATGACCTCATCATGGGTGAACAGGGCTGGCCGCTTCTTGCCGTTCGACTCGCCCACCGGTGACGAGAAATTGCAGATCAGGTAGGCCACCGGCGTCTGCAGGCCGATGCCGGTGCGTCGCCGGCACAAGGCTTCATCCATCCAGGCCCCGCCGCGCTTGGTTTCGCGCGCATACAGGTCGAGGTAGAACTGCCCGACGGTATTTCCTTCCGCGGACAACACGCGGAAAAAATATACGCTGGGATCCCAGGTTTGCGTGGCATCCGCAACGATGCGAATGCCGAAGATCCGGTCCACGACCCGGAACATGCCTTCCAGTACCTTGTCTTCCGGAAAGTACTGCTTCAACTCCTGGTCCGAGAAGTCGTAGCGTTTGGCCCGCAATTTCTCGGAAGCGTAGGCGATATCCCAGGCCTGCAGGTTCTCCAATCCGAGCTCCGCGGCGGTGAACTGCGTGAGTTCGGCGAAATCCCGGCGGGCGAACGGCATGGCCTTGTCGGCGAGGTTTTCGAGAAAGCCGAGGACCTCTTGCGGAGATTTTGCCATCTTCGGGATCAGCGACACCACAGCATGACTTGCATAGCCCAACAACCGGGCGGCCTCCCGGCGCAGCTTGAGAATGTCGGCGATAAGCGGCGTGTTGTTCCGCTGTGCATCGCCAAATTCGCTGGCACGTGTCTGGTAGGCGTAGTAGATCTTTTGCCGCAGCTCGCGATTTTCGGCATATTGCAGCAACGGGATGACGCAGGGTGCGCGCAGGCTCAACTCCCATCCGGCGCGTCCTTTGGACTGCGCGGTCTCGCGGGCGGCCAGGCGCACGTCCTCCGGCACGCCCGCCAGGATCGACTCATCGTCGATGAGCATCGAGAAGGCATTGGTCGAATCGAGCACGTTTTCCGAAAACCGGGTGGTTAGTTTTGCGAGGGCCTCCATGATGGCGGCAAAGCGCTGCTTCTGGTGTTCGGGCAACTCGGCACCCGACAGCTTGAAGTCGCGGATCTCATTGCCGATGATGCGTTGTTGGGCAACCGAGAGGCCGGAAAATTCAGGCAACGCGGCGAGCGCCTTGTACTTGTCGAACAGCGCAAGGTTCTGGCCCATCTCGGTGTAGTACTGCACGATCTTGGGCTGGTTCGCGTTGTAGGCATCGCGCAATTCCGGGGAATCGAGCACGCCATGCAAATGGCCGACCGCGCCCCAGGCGCGCGAAATTCTTTCAGAGGCGTCGTCCAGCGGCGCGACGAATGCTTCCCAGGTCGCGGGGACGGATCCGGTGGTCTGGCGATCGATCAGGGCACGGTTTTCTGCAAGGAGTTCGTCTACCGCGGGTGCAATATGTTCCGGGCGTATCGCGGCAAAGCGCGGCAGGCCGCTGAAGTCGAGCAGTGGGTTGTTTGTCACAGTAGAAAGCCTGGCTGGAATGGCGGGATGGAAATTTTACGCGGATTGCACCGTTATCCCGGGCCATCAGGTTCAATAGGAAACAAACGGCCCAGGGACGTGGCTCCGATGGGGGGCGTGGTCGCGCATCCGCCCATGCCTCCATTTGCGTTGCCGCGGCGGTGAAGCCTCCATCCGCCGCGGCGTCTCCGCTACAATGTTACGCAGTGTGCGGGCTCGCGCGTTGCTTCGGTGCGAACGTCTTCAGAGGTCCGCACTGCCCGTTTTGAACGTGTTTGCAGACGCTGGAGGTCACCATGGCTGCCGTGCCGGATTTTTCCGCCGCCAACGATCCCGATTCGCAGGAGACGCAGGAGTGGCTCGACGCACTGGATGCGGTGCTCGAGCGCGAAGGGGGCGTGCGGGCGCATTACCTGCTCGAGAAGCTGATCGAAAAGGCTCGCCGATCCGGGGCCTATCTTCCCTACAATGCGCAGACTGCCTACATCAACACCATCCCCCCGCACATGGAGGATCGCTCGCCGGGCGATCATGCGATGGAAGAGCGCATTCGATCCTATGCGCGCTGGAACGCCATGGTCATGGTGGCCAGGGCCAACAAGGGCGAGGGCGACCTGGGCGGGCACATTGCCAGTTTCGCGTCCGTGGGTACTTTGTTCGGGATAGGTTTCAATCATTTCTGGCATGCGCCGCACGAAGGTCACGGCGGGGACCTGATCTACTTCCAGGGACATTCGGCGCCAGGCATCTATGCCCGTGCCTTCATGGAGGGCCGCTTGAGCGAAGACCAGTTGCTGGCGTTCCGCCGCGAAGTGGATGGCAAGGGCATCTCGTCTTACCCGCATCCCTGGCTGATGCCCGATTTCTGGCAGTTTCCAACGGTATCCATGGGGCTGGGGCCGATCCAGGCCATCTACCAGGCGCGTTTCCTGAAATACCTGCATGCCCGCGGCCTCGCGGATACGTCGAAGCGAAAGGTCTGGGCCTTCTGCGGGGATGGGGAGATGGACGAACCCGAATCCATGGGCGCCATCGGCATGGCGGCCCGGGAGCATCTGGACAATCTCATATTCGTCGTCAACTGCAATCTGCAGCGCCTCGATGGCCCGGTACGCGGGAACGGCAAGATCATCCAGGAACTCGAAGGCGATTTCCGGGGCGCGGGCTGGAACGTGATCAAGCTGATCTGGGGCTCGTACTGGGACCCGCTGCTGGCGCGTGACAAGGACGGCATCCTGCAAAAAGTCATGGAGGATACCGTCGATGGTGAGTACCAGAACTTCAAGGCCAACGATGGCGCATTCGTGCGCAAGCACTTTTTCGGCAAGCATCCCAAGCTGCTGGAGATGGTGTCGCGAATGAGCGATGACGACATCTGGCGGCTGAATCGTGGGGGCCACGATCCGCACAAGATCTATGCGGCGTATTCCGAAGCCCTGAAACACAAGGGCCAGCCGACGGTCATTCTCGCCAAGACCATCAAGGGCTATGGGCTGGGCAAGCAGGGGCAGGCGCAGAATCCCAGCCACCAGTTGAAGAAGCTGGATATCGAAACCATCCGCGAAGTGCGCGACCGATTCAAGATCCCGGTTGCCGATGACGAGTTGGAGAACCTGCCCTTTTACAAGCCCAAGGACGACGATCCGGTCATGCTGTACCTGCAGGCGCGCAGGAAGGCGCTCGGGGGCTACCTGCCGCAGCGCCGTCGCCGCGCTGACGGCACGCCGACGGTGCCCGCATTGGCGGCATTCGAACAGGTCCTGAAAGCGACGCCGGCAGGGCGCGAGATCTCCACGACCATGGCATTCGTTCGGATTCTGACTGCCTTGCTGCGGGATGACTCGATCGGCAAGCACATCGTGCCCATTGTTCCCGATGAGGCGCGAACCTTCGGCATGGAGGGGATGTTCCGGCAGCTGGGCATCTACTCTTCCGTAGGCCAGAAGTACGAGCCGGTCGACAAGCACCAGGTCATGTACTACCGGGAGGACAAGGCGGGCCAGATTCTCGAGGAGGGAATCAACGAGGCCGGCGCGTTTTCATCCTGGATGGCGGCGGCGACCTCCTACAGCAACAGCAACACCGTGATGGTGCCCTTCTATATCTTCTATTCGATGTTCGGGTTGCAGCGAATCGGAGACCTCGCCTGGGCCGCGGGAGATCTGCGCGCGAGGGGGTTCCTGCTTGGCGGGACAGCCGGGCGCACGACGCTCAACGGCGAGGGCTTGCAGCACGAAGACGGGCACAGCCATGTCCTTGCATCCGTCATACCCAACTGCGTGTCCTACGACCCGACATTTGGCTATGAACTGGCGGTGATCATCCAGGATGGGCTGCGCCGCATGGTGGGCGAGCAGGAAGACGTGTACTACTACGTCACGGTGATGAACGAGAATTACGCGCATCCGGGGCTGGAGGAAATCGAGGCCGTCAATCCTTCGGCGCGCGCCGGCATCCTGAAAGGCATGTACCTGTTCAGGCCCGCACCGGCCATCGTGGCCAGGAAAAACAAGCCAGGTGGCGATGTGGGTACGGTGCAATTGCTGGGGTCGGGAACCATCCTGCGTGAAGTCATCGCCGCCGCGGACCTGCTCGCCTCGGATTGGTCGGTCGCTGCCGCGGTGTGGAGTTGCCCGAGCTTCACCGAATTGCGCCGCGAGGGCCTGGACGCGGAGCGCTGGAATCTCCTTCATCCGACCGCATCGGCGCGCAAGAGCCATGTCGAGCGGGCGCTCGAGGGTCACGCGGGCCCGGTGGTGGCTTCCACCGATTACATCAAGGCATTTGCCGACCAGATCCGGCCGTTCCTGCCCGCCGGGCGCCGCTATGTCGTGCTTGGCACGGATGGCTTCGGCCGCTCGGATACCCGCGAAAGGCTCAGGCACCATTTTGAAGTCAATCGCTACTGGATCGTCATTGCCGCGCTGAAGGCATTGGCCGATGATGGCATCATCAAGCCGGCGACTGTGGCCGAGGCCATTTCCAAATATGGCATCAATCCGGAGAAACCGAATCCGGTCAATGTATGAGTCAATGCACGCACATGAGGCTTCGGACCTGCACATGAGCATCGTCAGAGAAGTGCTGATTCCCGACATCGGGGATTTCAAGGACATCGATGTGACCGAGGTCCTGGTCAAGCCGGGCGACAGCGTTCGTGCCGAGCAGTCCCTGATCACCGTCGAGTCCGAAAAGGCGAGCATGGAAATTCCATCGCCATCGGCGGGCGTTGTTCGTGAAGTCAGGATCAAGGTTGGAGACAGGGTGTCGCAAGGAGCGCTGGTGCTCCTCCTGGATGCGGCGGACGCACCTGCGGTGATGCAGAGCACGGTACCCGCTGCGGCTTCGCTTGCCGCAGCGGCGAGCCAGGCCAACCCTGGGCGACCGGTAACTTCGGTGCCGATCCTGCCAGCCGTGACTGTGACCGTGACTGCGGCCGCGCCGGTGCCTTACGAGGTGCCGTCTGTCGATCCCTTGTTCAAGCCGCACGCCAGCCCGTCCGTGCGTCTTTTCGCGCGCGAGCTCGGCGTCGATCTGGCAAAGCTACAGGGTACCGGTCCCAAGGGGCGCATCCTTCACGATGACGTGCGCCTGTTCGTCAAGACGTCATTGCAAGCTGGGGCTGCACCGGCGGCGGTTGCAAAGCCCGCCGGCATGCCGTTTCAGTTGCCGGCATGGCCGAGCGTCGATTTTGCCAAGTTCGGGCCGGTAGAGATCAAGCCCCTGTCGCGGCTGCGCAGGCTCGCAGGCGCCAACCTGCATCGCAACTGGATATCGATGCCCCACGTCACCCAATTCGATGAGGCGGACATCACGGAACTCGAGTCCTTCCGAAAATCGAGCACTGCCGACTCCGAGCGGCAGGGATTCAAATTGACCCTGCTGGCATTCCTGATCAAGGCCAGCGTGACGACGCTGCGGCAATTCCCGCATTTCAATGCCTCGCTGGACGCGCAAGGCGAGAACCTCGTGATCAAGAAATACTTTCACGTTGGTGTGGCCGTCGATACGCCGGATGGCCTGGTCGTGCCCGTGATCCGCGATGCCGACCGCAAGGGGATCTTCGACCTCGCGCGCGAGCTGGGCGACGTGTCCAAGGCAGCGCGCGAGAAGAAGCTCAAGCCAGGGGACATGCAGGGCGGAACCTTTTCGATCTCCAGCCTGGGGGGCATTGGCGGCAGTGCATTCACGCCCATCATCAATGCGCCGGAAGTCGCGATTCTCGGCGTATCCAAGTCCGTCACGCGCCCGGTCTGGCATGCGATGAAAGGCGGGGAAGGCGAATTCCGCCCGCGCCTGATGCTGCCGTTGTCATTGTCTTACGACCACCGCGTCATCGACGGCGCGGATGCCGCTCGCTTCACGAGTTACCTTGCCACCGTGCTTGGCGATATTCGCCGCTCCCTGCTCTGACATGGCGACGATCCAGATCAAGATCCCGGATATCGGTGACTTCAAGGAAGTTGAAGTCACCGAGGTTCTGGTCAAGCCCGGCGCCAGGGTGCGTGCCGAACAATCGCTGATTACCGTTGAATCGGACAAGGCAAGCATGGAGATCCCGTCGCCGCGCGACGGGATCGTTGCTGCGCTCAATGTCAAGGTTGGTGACAAGGTATCGATGAACTCGCTGATCCTGTCCATGGAGGGAGAGGATATTCCGTCGTCTGGGACGCCGGCCCCGTCGACTCCGATGCCGATGCCAATGCCAATGCCAATGCCAATGCCGGAGCCGCAAGCCCCGTCCGGCGCTGGAACGGTGAATACGGAACCGCGGTCCACGCCCGGTGCCGCCGCCGACATGCATGCAGAAGTGCTGGTGTTGGGTTCGGGGCCAGGCGGCTATACCGCGGCATTCCGGGCAGCGGACCTGGGCAAGAAGGTCGTCATTGTGGAGCGATATCCCGACCTGGGTGGCGTGTGCACGAACGTCGGCTGCATCCCGTCCAAGGCGCTGTTGCATATTGCGCGGGTCATCACGGAAGCGCAGGAACTCGCGCCAAGCGGCGTGCAGTTTTCCAATCCCGCCATCGACCTGGACAAGGTGCGGGCGTGGAAGACGGAGGTGGCGGGCAAGGGCGCCAAGGGCATCGCCGGGTTGGCGCGGCAGCGCAAGGTGTCCATCGTGCAAGGAACCGGCAAGTTCGACTCGCCGCATGGCATGACCGTTTCGCAGGCCGACGGAAAGTCGATGCGCATTGGATTTGATGCCTGCATCGTGGCGGCGGGTTCATCCGTGGCCCGAATTCCCGGGCTTCCCTACGACGATCCGCGAGTGCTCGACTCCACCGGTGCATTGGCACTGGCCGACATTCCGCGGCGATTGCTGGTCATTGGTGGCGGAATTATTGGACTTGAGATGGCGTGCGTTTATGATGCGCTGGGATCCAAGGTGTCAGTCGTCGAAATGCAGGACGGCCTGATGCCTGGCGCAGACCGGGACCTGGTCAGGCCGCTGGAGCGGCGGCTGAAAAAGCGCTATGAGGCCATCTTGTTGAACACGCGGGTTGCCAAATTGGAGGCCCAGCCAGAGGGGCTGCTGGCGAGCTTCGATGGCCCGGGTGCGCCGGGACCGCAGCGTTATGACCGCGTTTTGGTGGCGACGGGACGACGCCCCAATGGTCGCGAAATCGGCGCCGAGGCGGCTGGCGTCACGATTGATGCGCGCGGGTACATCACCGTCGATCGGCAGCAGCGCACCAACGTGCCGCACATTTTCGCCATTGGCGACATTGTCGGGGAGCCGATGCTGGCCCACAAGGCGAGTCATGAGGCGAAAGTGGCGGCCGAGGCGCTCGCTGGGCACAAGGTGTACTTCGACGCGCTGACCATACCTTCGGTGGCGTATACCGATCCGGAAGTGGCATGGATGGGACTCACCGAAACCGCCGCCAAGGCGGGAAATATCGCCTTCGAGAAAGCGGTATTCCCGTGGGCGGCGTCGGGGCGCGCGCGGGCTGTCGATCGCACCGAAGGAAGCACCAAATTGCTCTTCGATCCGCAGACCAAGCGCATTCTTGGCGCTGGTATCGTGGGCGTCAATGCCGGGGAGTTGATTGCGGAGTTGGTGTTGGCGCTGGAGATGGGCGCGGACATGCACGACATCGCGCTGACGATCCATCCCCATCCGACGCTCTCCGAGACCGCCGGACTGGCTGCCGAGGCGGGCCTTGGCACGATTACCGACCTGTTCATACCCCGAAAAACGGTGCACCATGAACCAGAATGAACTCAAGCAGGCAGTAGCGCGGGCCGCCATCAAGCATGTGGTGGAGGACGCCCTTGTCGGCGTCGGCACAGGCTCGACGGCGGATTTTTTCATCGATGAGCTGGCCAAGATGAAGAACCGCATCGATGGTGCCGTGGCCAGTTCGGAGAAGACGGCGGCCCGACTGAAATCTCACGGCATTCGCGTCGTCGACTTGAATAGCGTGGACGAGCTGCCGGTGTATGTCGACGGCGCGGACGAGATTACCGAGCACCTGGCCATGATCAAGGGCGGTGGCGGGGCGTTGACGCGGGAGAAAATCGTTGCGGCGGTGGCGCGCAAGTTCGTCTGCATTGCAGATGAATCGAAGCTGGTGCCGGTGCTGGGAAATTTCCCGCTGCCGGTGGAGGTGATTCCCATGGCGCGATCCTACGTCGGACGGCAGATGGTCCGGCTTGGCGGCAATCCCATCCTGCGAGACGGTTTTACCACTGACAATGGCAACCTGATCATCGACGTGGCCGGCCTCCGGATACTCGACCCGGTGGAGCTGGAGGCGATCATCAACAACCTGACGGGCGTGGTATCGGTGGGACTGTTTGCCAGGCGCGGTGCGGATGTGCTGCTGCTTGGCACCCCCGGTGGCGTGCGCAGCCTGTCGCGAAAAGCCGCAGGGTAGTGCGTCGAACTGCTCGGCTGGTCTGTCGAGTCACGCCGGTGTTATGCTGAGAGCGGCTTTCAATATGAGGGAATGGCCGCCCCATCCATTCCCGCATCTGAGGTCGCTTCGGTCAATGCTGGAATGGCCTCCAAGAAGCCAATTTTGCCGGATGCGCGCACATGTCTGAACACATCTCCAAGCAATTCGATGCCGAGCTAGAGGCGGTGCGCACGCGCGTGCTGCAGATGGGCGGCCTGGTGGAGGAGCAGATCGCCAAGGCTATCGAGGGCCTCGCAACGGGGGACCTTGCGCTCATCGAGCGGGTGATCGGCGATGATCACCGCGTCAATGCGCTGGAGGTGGAGCTTGACGAGACCTGCAGCGGCATCATCGCCAAGCGCCAGCCGGCGGCCGGCGACCTGCGGTTGATCATTGCAGTCATCAAGACCATCACCGATCTGGAGCGCATCGGTGACGAGGCGGAAAAAATCGCCAGGATGGCCAAACTCGTGCACACCTCCAGCAAGGCCAACATGCCGCGGCTGGAGCTGCACCATGTTTCCAATCTGGCGTTGGGGATGTTGCGACGGGCACTAGATACCTTTGCCAGGCTGGACGCCAAGCTTGCAGCGCAGGTCGTGCAACAGGATCGGCTGGTCGATGACGAGTTCCGTTCGATCCTGCGCCAGCTCATCACATTCATGATGGAAGACCCGCGCACCATCACGCGAAGCCTCGAAATCCTGTTTGTGGCCAAGGCGCTGGAGCGCATCGGCGATCATTCAAAGAACATGGCCGAATACGTCGTGTACATGGTTGAGGGCCGCGACATCCGCCATACTCGCTCGGATGAATCTCCGGACCCGCTGGCAGGCTAGCAGGCTGTTGACAAGAGGCTGCCCTTGACTCCCTGAATCGGGTGGCGTTGTGGGCGGCTACTTGGTCGGCGGGACGTAACCTGCTGCGGTGTCGGCGCCGCCCTCGAAGAAGTACTTGTCCATCTGCTCGGCGAGGTACTTTCTCGCGCGGGCGTCCGCCAGGCTCAACCGGTTTTCATTGATCAGCATGGTCTGGTGCTTGATCCATTGCTGCCAGGCTTCCTTGGAAACGCTCTCGAAGATGCGCTTTCCCAAGTCGCCGGGATACGGGGGAAAGTCCATGCCCTCGGCTTCGCGACCCAGCTTGATGCATTTGACCATTCGTGCCATGTGCTGCTCCTTGCGAATCTTGTGATGGGAAAAGTGTTGTGGACAACAACGGCCGGCATTGGGAGGGAAAAGATCTCCCAATTGCCGTTCCGGCTATAGTGACTTCACCAGCACCTTGGATCGGCGTTGCCAGTTGTACAGCGAGCGCTTGAGCCCCGGGAGGCTGGTTACATTCCCCAGCACGAAGCCGCGTTCGATGAACCAGTGCGTGGCAAGCGTCGTCAGTACGATCAGCTTGCGCAGTCCCTGCCGGTTGGCCTGCGCCGAAATGGCCTCCAGCAGTTTTTCCCCGTAGCCCAAGCGGCGGTATTCCGGCCGAATGGCGACCGCCGCCAGTTCGGCGGTTCGCCCCTTTGGAAAGGGGTAAAGCGCGGCGCATCCGACGATAATCTTGTCGTGCTCGACGACGAAGAAGCGCGACACTTCGCGTTCCAGAAGTTCCCGACCCCGATAGACCAGGGTGCCATCCGCCTCCAGGGGTTCAAGCAGTTGCAGAATGCCGCCGACATCGTCGATGGTGGCGGGCCGCAGCCTTTCAATGCCTTTCGCGGTCACCATGCTGCCCGACCCGTCATGCGTGAACAGTTCGATCAGCAACGCGCCATCGACATGGTGCGATACAAGGTGCGCGCGCGGCACGCCACCCCGCACCGCCTCGATGGCGTGGGTGAGGTAGAGGCGCGTGTCGTCGGTCAACGCATTGTCGCCCGCTGCCAGGTGTTCCGCTTCGTCTGCCGACAGCTCAGTGATCAAATGGCCTTCCGAGTCGCACACCGGCTCGTCCGTCAGGAACAGCAGCTTGGCTGCCTCCAGGGATTTCGATGTGGCGACCGCCACGTCTTCCATCGACAGGTTGAACACTTCGCCGGTGGGTGAATAGCCGACATTGGAAATGATCACGATATTGTTCGCAGCAAGGCAGGCATTGATCGCGGCAACATCCACCTTGCGCACCAGGCCGGTGTACTGGAAATCCACGCCATCGCGGATGCCATGCGGCTGTGCGGTGATGAAATTGCCGGAGACCGTATTGATTGCGGCCCCAGCCATCGGCGAGTTGGGGAGGCCCTGGGAGAGCAGCGCGTCGATTTCGACGCGGAGCAACCCCACCGCCTCCTTGACGCATTCGAGCGCCACCGCATTGGTTATCCTGAGCCCGTCCTTGTAGCGCGCCTTGGCTCGCCGCTGGCGCAGTTGCGTTTCAATCTGCGGGCGAGAACCATGCACCAGCACGATGCGGATACCGGCGGCCTGCAACAGGTTGATATCGTGAGCCAGCACCACGAATTTTCCGTCAGCAACGACTTCGCCACCAAAAGCGATGACGAAGGTCTTGCCCCGGAACGCATGAAAATATGGCGCGACGGAGCGAAACCAGGTGACAAAATTCGGGTCGTTGTCTGTATTGGGGCTCATGGATCAAATCATTGGTTGGTTCGGCGTGATTCTATAGAGTCGGGCGGCGGAATTACAGCAAGCCGCTCTATCTCTCGATTCAGCCCATGTCGCCCCACAGGGTTTGAACGGCTGCAATGGCAGCCAGGGGTGCAGTTTCCGTACGCAGTGTTCTCGGGCCAAGGCGGATCGCCGCAAATCCCGCTTTCAATGCGGCTGCCTGTTCATGCGGCGCGAGGCCGCCCTCGGGACCCACCAGCAGGGTGACTTTCTCCGACCTGGCCAGGCTCGTGATGCCGGATGTCGCATCGGGGGCAAGCAGCAGCCGCAATTCCGAACCTGACTTTGGCGAACGCGTCAGCAGCCAGGAAAGCAGGCTCTCCAGCGTCCCCACATTCGGTGGACGATTGCGCCCGCATTGTTCGCAGGCCGCGTAGACGACATTGTGCCAATGCGTCATGCGCTTTTCGATGCGCTCCGCGGAAAGTCGAACCACCGAGCGCTCGCTCTCCAACGGCTGGATGGACCGCACGCCGAGTTCGGTGGCTTTCTGCAGCGTGGTGTCCATCTTGTCGCTGCTCGATAGGCATTGCGCCAGGGTGATGTCGAGCCTGGATTCACGATCCGCACCGCTCATCTC
>CAXNGL010000067.1:0-12109 GCA_964201515.1 Burkholderiales bacterium | reverse complement strand
GCCACCGCGACAATCAGCATCAGGATGATGAACATGACGTTCTTCTCGATCTGCACGGCGCGAAAGAAATTGGCGTGGCTCTTCGTCCAGTCGGTGATGTACAGCTCGCGGCGCTGCTCGACCTGCAGGCGGGTCGTCAGCGCCTGCGCCACCTGCCGCGACTGGAACAGGTCGACCAGCTTCAGGCGCACGCCCGACACGCGATCGGCCATGGAGTAGAGCTTCTGCGCATCCGCAAGGTGAACGAGCGCGAGACCCGAGTCGTACTCGAACATGCCGACTTCGAAGACGCCGACCACGCGAAACTGCTTGAGCCGCGGCAGCACGCCCGCCGGGGTCACCAGGCCCTGCGGGGCAATCAATGTGATGCGCTCGCCAAGCCGCACGCCCACGGCGCGCGCCAGCTCCGAACCCAGCACGATGCCGAATTCGCCTTCGCGCAGCGCATCGAGCCGGCCGGCCAGCATGTGACTGCCGATCTCGGCCACCTTGGCCTCCTCCTCGGGCAGGATGCCGCGCACCACGGTGCCGCGCACTGCCGGCCCGGAGGACAGCAGTCCCTGCGCATTCACGTACGGCGCCACGCCAACCACCGCGGCATCGGCTTTTGCCGCGGCGGCCACGGTCGGCCAGTCCGTGAGTTCCCCCGCCGGGCCCGACACCTGCACATGCGATGCCACGCCGAGGATGCGCGCGCGCAGCTCCTTCTGGAAGCCGTTCATCACCGACAGCACCACGATCAGCGCCGCCACGCCCAGCGCAATGCCCAGCATGGAGGTGAAGGAGATGAAGGAAATGAAGCGGTTACCGCCGCTGACCTTCTTGCGTGCCCGGGTATAGCGCAGGCCGACGAACAGTTCGTAAGGAAGATTCACCGCCGCAGTGTGCCATATCGGGCAGCCCTACGGTGGCGTGGCCCGGTCTCATGCTGGCGCAGGGCGGCGACTTGGTGGCGTGACGCGCCTGTTAGACTTGCGCCACATGCATGTTCACCTGCTCGTCCCCGACCTCCTGCGCAAGGATTACCTCGCCCCCGACCGGCGGCATTATCTGCTCCCGGACAGCGACAACACCGCGCCTGCCCTGCCTTGCGCCGAAATGATCCTCGCGCGCGGGCGGCGAACGACCATCGGCGACAGTCTCTACGGTTGGCTGGCCGCGCGCCATGGGCTGCCGGAGGCGGCGCTCACCGCCGCCACGAGCCTGCTCGGCGACGGCGGCACGCCCGGGACCGCACATTGGCTGCGTGCCGACCCGGTGCAACTGACCGTCGATCGCGACGCGCTGGTCCTCGCCGATGCGTGCGTGTTCAGCATCACGGCAGACGAAGCCACGGCCCTCGCCCAAACCGTCAACGCGCACTTCGCGCCGACACTGGCATTCGATGTCACCACGCCGCTGCGCTGGTATGCACGACTGAACGAAGGGTTTGCCGCAACGGCGTCCGCAACGGCGATTCAATGGACACCCGTGCACGCGGCGCGCGGCCAGGCGATCCAGGGCAACCTGCCGCAAGGCGCCGCTGCGATGCGCTGGAACGCCATCGCCAATGAAGTGCAGATGCTGCTCCACGAACACCCGGTCAACACTGCGCGCGAAGCGCGCGGCGAGCCGCTCATCAACAGCCTGTGGTTCTGGGGCGCGGGCGGCATTGCCACACCCGAGGCACGCGCCTTCGACCAGGTGCATGCCAACGACCCGGTCATTCGCGGGCTGGTGCAGTCGGCCGGCGGCAGCGCTTCGGCGTTGCCGGCCAATGCGCCCGAATGGCTGCGTATTGCCCGCGACTCGGGGCGCGCGCTCGTCGTGCTGGATGGCCTGAGCGCGCCCGCCGCCTATGCCGACCACGCGGGCTGGATGACACAGGCGCACCACATCGAACGCGAATGGCTCGATCCACTACTGGAGGCCCTGCGCCGCGGCCGCATCGGCATGCTGAGCATCACCGCATTGGGCAGCCGCGACAGCTCAGCCAATGAGGAATCAGGTTCGTCGGGGATCGAGGTCGAGGTGGTGCGGGGCGACCTGCGGCGCTTGTGGCGCCGTATCAAACCCTTGGAACGCTATCTCAACCTCACCGGGGAGCGCACGTGACAGACGCCCAAGTCTCCGTTCGCAAGGTTCCGTTGCGCGCCGAGGACAAGCTGGTGCGCGCCGGCGTGCACCCCATCATCGCGCGATTGGCGGCCGCCCGCGGCATCGCCGACAAGAGCGAGCTCGACGACTCGCTGGCCGGGCTCACCCCCCCCACCGACCTGAAGGGGGCAGCCGAGGCCGCAACACTGCTCGCCGACGCCATGGAAAAAGGCGAGCGCATCGTCATCGTCGCCGATTACGACTGCGACGGTGCCACCGCCTGCGCGGTGGGCGTGCGGGCCATGCGGGCCATGCGCCTCAAATCCGGGGCGCGGGCAGGCCAAGCGACCGACGTGCGCTTCATCGTCCCCGACCGCTTTCGCTTCGGCTACGGCCTCACGCCGGAAATCGTGCAGCTCGCGGCCGAACTCAAGCCCAGCCTGCTGGTCACCGTGGACAACGGCATCGCCAGCGTGGAGGGCGTGGCCGCAGCCAACGCGCTGGGCATCCGCGTCATCGTCACCGACCATCACCTGCCTGGAGCGGAATTGCCCGCGGCCGCGGCCATCGTCAATCCCAACCAGCCGGGCTGCGCGTTTCCGAGCAAGAACCTCGCCGGCGTGGGCGTCATGTTCTACGTCATGCTGGCGCTGCGCGCGGAACTGCGGCGGCGCGGCGTGCTGGAGGGCGAAGGACCCAATCTTGGCGAGCTGCTCGACCTGGTGGCGCTCGGGACCGTCGCCGACGTGGTCGCACTCGACCGCAACAACCGCGTGCTGGTGGCGCAGGGACTCAAACGCATCCGCGCCGGGCGCATGCAGCCGGGACTGCGCGCGCTCTTCGCCGTGGCCGGGCGATCGAGCGCGCGCGCGGCCGCCTTCGACATGGGCTTCCTGCTGGGGCCCCGCATCAACGCCGCCGGGCGCCTCGCGGACATGGCGCTGGGCATCGAGTGCCTCGTCACCGAGGATGCCGGGCGCGCGCTGGAGATTGCGCGCAGCCTCGACGACCTCAACCGCGAGCGGCGCGGCATCGAGGGCGACATGCGCGAGCAGGCCGAGAAGATGCTCGCCGGCATCAGTGTCGGGGATTCGTATTCGCTGTCGCTGTTCGACCCGGCCTGGCACCAGGGCGTGGTGGGCATCCTCGCCGGGCGCGTCAAGGATCGCTGGCACCGGCCCACCATCGCCTTCGCCCGCGCCGAGGACACCGGCGGCGCGCGAGAATTGAAAGGATCGGGCCGCTCCATTCGCGGCCTGCACCTGCGCGATGCGCTCGATCTCGTCGCCAAGCGCGAACCAGGCGTGCTGATCCGCTTCGGCGGTCACGCCGCGGCCGCGGGCGTCACCCTCCTCGAATCGGAACTGGCGCGCTTTTCCGCCGCCTTCGAGCAGGCGGTGCGCGACATGCTGCCCCCGGAGGAACTGGCCCACCGCATCGACACCGACGGCTCGCTCGAGCCCTCCTACATGAGCCTTGCCACCGCGCGCCTGCTCGAAGACCAGATCTGGGGACAGGCTTTCCCCCAGCCCCTGTTCTGGGACGAGTTCAGCGTGGTGAACCAGCGCATCGTCGGCGAGAAACACCTCAAGCTGAAACTTCGCCGCGGCGACCAGACGCTGGAGGCCATGCACTTCAACGCTTCCGAACCGCTGCCCGCCGCCGTGAGGGCCGCCTACCGGATCTCGGTCAACGAGTACAACGGCGTGCAGAGCCTGCAGGTGCTGATCGAGCACTGGGAAATGCCGTGACACGGTAACGACACCCTGCTGTCGAGAACAGCCGGCCACTCCCGGCGCAAGACAACAGCCATCGTGAAGCGACCACTGTCAGTGCACTACCATCACTACTGCGGCTCGACCCCGGCGGCCCGCAGCGCGGCCGGCCAGTAGGTGTATTGCCTGGCGAGGAACTCACCGAATTCCCGCGATGTTCCGGCTTTTACAGCCACGCCATTGCCGGCAAGGCGCTCCCTGGTCTGCGTGTCGTCAAGGACTTTGGCAACGAGCGCATTAAGCCTGTCGATGAATGCGGCCGGGGTACCTTTTGGTGCGAGCACCCCCCACCAGGAACCCGCATCCATGATGGACAACTCGACGCCCGCCTCCTTGAACGTCGGCACCTCGGGCAGGACCGCCGCCCGCGCTGCACCGGTCACGGCAAGCGCTCGCAATTGGCCTGAGACGATCTGGGCACGGACCACCGTCGGAGATGCGAAAGTCAATGGCACATGGCCGCCGACGACATCGGCCAGCGCCGGACCGGCGCCCTTGTAAGGAATTTCGACCATCTTCACGCCAGTGCTCTGAAGCAGTGCGACGACCGCGAGGTAGGGAGTTCCCGCGCCTGCATGCGCAATGCTGATCGAGCCGGGTTTTGCAGCGGCAAGACTAATCAGTTCCTTCACCGAAGCGGCCGGCAGCGAAGGATGTGCGACGAGGACCAGCGGCGCCGAGCCGACAAAGGCGACCGGCACCAGGTCCGATTTCGGATCGTAGGCCAGGTTCTTGACCAGGGCCGGCCCAGTGGGCAGGCCCATGTCTCCCAGCAACAGCGTGTATCCGTCGGGCTTGGCCTGCGCAACCAGACGTGTTCCGATGGTGCTGCCGGCACCGCCACGATTGTCGACAAGAATCTGCTGTTGGACAAGCTCGGTCAGCTTCGTCGCGATGATCCGCGCGACTGAATCTGTCGCCCCTCCCGCCGGGTAGGACACCACCAGGGTGATCGGGCGGGCCGGATAGTCCTCCGCGGGAAAAACCGCTCCTGAAAGCGACCACAGCAGAGCGACGCCACCGGCAAGGGCGAACCTCCGCCTGCCCACGCGCCCATCCAAATTTCCTATCAACCATTTGACACATTTCATGGTCCAACCTCCCTTTGAGCTCATTTCACAATTGAGGGGATACGCCCCTTAAGCCCCCCCTACATCAGAGGCCATTTCGGAAATTCTGAAATAGCCTTTTAATTTTGCGCCGCGCGCCGACGCTTCCGGTCACCGCAGCAACGGTGCGTCATGGCGCCTTTCCCCTTGGAATCATCCGGGAATCTCCCTGCAATGCCCTACTCATTCATCGTCATTGGAAACCGTAACAACAGGGCTTCTAGCCCCGTCTCAGCAGCACATATTTCCAGGGCCTCTCCGGGACCACACCACATCAGTGAGTGCGCTGGAAGCCTGTCGCGCCCCGTCACAAGACCGCCGTTGGCGACGAAAATGTACTGCCCGCCGCACTCCGCGGTATCGGGTATGGCTGCCGACATGCCCGCGCCCAGGCGCAACACGAAGGCGGCCAATCCGTCGGCCTGCGCCTCGAACAAGGGCTGCCAATCCGGTTGCTCACGCGCAGCCATGACGGGCTCGATGCACAGCTTGACATTCGCAATCGTGTACTGGCGCCGCTTGCTCGGCAGTACCCGTTGGCGGGCTTCGGGTTCATCGCTATAGACAATCCGGCTGTCCTGGCGAGGACGCAGGGTCAGGTAGGAGAAACCGGTATCCCCGGCGGCGACCGGGCCATAGGCTGAATGATGGTCGGCATAGTGCACGCCAAGCTTCGTGATTTCATGACGGCCGAGACGACCGCAACCGTCGAGAAACACCTGGTATTGGTCCACCTCGTGAAAGTGCGGCCTGGTCACCGTGTCGGCCCCCATGTCGACGCGAAACGCCAGTGGCGGCCCATCAGCTGACGTCACACCAAATGTCCCGAGGTAGTTCGTGCGCCACGACGGTCCGGCGATTGCACCCTGGATCCGCGCACGCCGTTGTGCGACCTCCGCTGCTGAAACTGAAAGGATCATCTTCGCTTGCTTCCAGTACTTGTTTGTTTTCGATAATTGACCACTGCACCTATTGCTCCGGAGCTGTCGCCCTTGGAGCGAGCAGATCAGGCGTAATCTCGGATATTCGCCGGACTCCACACAAGTGCATGGTACGGCGAAGTTCTTCCTCCAGTATGGACAGTGCGCGCGCCGCTCCCGCATCCCGCCCGGCGAAAGCGCCATACAGCGTGGCGCGGCCGATCAGCACTGCCTGCGCGCCCAACGCCAGCGCCTTGAACACATCCGAGCCGTGCCGGATGCCCCCATCGAGCAATACCGCGAGACGACCGCCGGCGGCAGACACAACGCCCGGCAGCGCGTCGATCGACGCGATGCAACCATCGAGTTGTCGGCCGCCATGATTGGACACGACCACCCCGTCACAGCCCATCCGGACAAGGGGACCGACGTCATCTCCCCGTATGACGCCCTTGACCAGCAGCTTGCCCTTCCATGCGTCACGGATTCCTTTGAGGCCGTCCCAATCGAAAGCCGGATCGTAGTTGCGGCCGACCGTCGAGGTCACGGCAACGACGTCCCCACTCGGCACGAAGTCCGTCAGATTGCCGAGCACCGGCTTACCGTGAAGCAGCATCGACAAGGCCCAGGCGGGCCGCGATGCGAAATCGGTGACGTTGCGCAGGGTGAACCGGAATGGGTCCGCAAAATCGTTGCGCAGGTCCCGCAGTCGCCGGCCGCCGACCGGCAGGTCCACCGTGACGATCAAACATTCATAGCCGGCATCCTGCGCGCGCTGGATGAGGCGGTGCGTGAAGTCTCGCTGCTTGAACATGTAGCACTGGAACCAGAGCCGTCCACCGACCTGCTGCGCCATTTCCTCAATCGAAGGCGTTGCAGAGGTTGCCAACGAGTACGGTATCCCGAACCGACGTGCCGCCCTGGCGATGGCGAGATCGGCCCCGTGCCAGCCCACCCCGGCGTGACCGGTCGGGGCAATGGCAATCGGCATTTCCGCGCGCGTGCCGACAATGCTCGTCCGCAGGTCCACTGTCGCGGACCCGCTGAGTATCTTCGGCATCAGCCGGATGCGCGCGAATGCGGCGACATTGTCGCGCAGGGTGTGCTCCTGCTCGGAACCCCCGTCGAACACATCGAAGACCGCACGTGGAAGTCGTCGCCGCGCAATGCGGCGCAAATCCTCAATGCAGTACGCTTTGGAGAGGTAGGGATCAGAGAGGTAGTTCATCGCAGCATCCGGGCAGGCCGTTTCCGTCCTTCGGCCTGACACCAGGCAGCCACTGGCCATGCCGCGCCCTGCCTTCGCGCTGCTTCAGGCAGCGCCTGGCTTCAATCAAGTCCGGCGACTTGGCAGGCGAGAAAAGCTGGCATCCCGCCTTCTGCATCTGCCTGTCACTCCGGTTGAACACCCGCCGCCTTCAGCATCCGCGGCCAGTAGTCGTACTGCCGTTCCATGAGCCGCGCAAATTCCTCGACGCTGCCACCAACGATGGTCGCGCCGCCTGCGGCATAGCGACGCTGCACATCGGGATCGCGCAACGCCTCGTTTACCATGCCGTTCAGCCGCTCGATCGACGCCCGGGGCGTCGCAGCGGGAACCATCAACCCCCACCAGTTCAGGGAATCGATATCGGGCAGGTCGACACCGCTCTCCCTGAAGGTGGGTGTGTCGGGCAGGACCGCGGCGCGCTTACTCCCATTGACGGCAAGCACACGGAGCCTGCCGGACTTGGAGTGCTCCACCACCGCGTTGCTGATCTGGAAAGCCACCTGAATCTGGCCGCCGAGCAGATCGATGAGCGCCGGCCCGGCACCCTTGTAGGCCACCGGCACCATATTGGTTCCCGTCTCCTGCGTGAGCGCAATCATTGCCAGATAGGACGAACCACTGCCGGGATGACCGAAATTGATCTTTCCCGGCTGCGCCTTGGCCAGTGCAACGAGTTCCTTCACGTTCCTGGCGGGGAAGGACGGATGAACGGCCAGGGCCAACGGTGCCGTCACGATCCAGACGACTGCGGCGAAATCCCGCTTTGCGTCGAAATTGGGATTCTTGAACAGGCCGGGCGTTGTCGGCAGGCTCGGATCCGCCCACAACACGGTGTGGCCATCCGCCTCGGCCTTGGCCACATAAGCGGTTCCGATCGTCCCCCCGGCGCCCGCACGGTTCTCAACGATAACAGGGCGTCCGGCAACGTCGCCAAGCTTTTGAGACAGGATTCGCGAAGCGGCATCGCCGCCGCCGCCTGCCGCATAGGGCACGACGATGGTGATCTGCCTGGACGGGTAGGTTTGCGCCTCGGCCACACGCAGGCCGAGTGCCAGGCAGAGTCCCCCCAATGACACGGCAACGCCAAGCCTGATCCTCGCCGCCCTGAACAGGTTCGAGTTGGTGCCCCCGGCATACAAGTGTCCTGCACGCATGTTGTTCTCCTCCGTCAGTCGATTCTCAATACACTACTGCAATGCCCGGCGCGGTTTTTCGCCAGGAATGATGCCCCGCAATTCACCAGCGGCTCAATGAAAGTTCCTTCCGCCATCCGCGGCGAGGGTGATGCCGGTCGTGAAGGATGACTCCGACGAGCTGAGGTACAGAATGCTGTTGGCCATCTCTTCCGCCGTTCCCAATCGCTTCATGGCTGCCCGATTCACCAGTTCGGGGGAAGTACTCGCGCCCTTGTCCAGTATAGGGGTGTCGATCATCCCGGGGCAGATCGCGTTCACGCGTATGGCCGGCGCCAGTTCGATGGCGAGCGCCCGGGTCAGGCCGAGCACGCCGGCCTTGGAGGCAATGTAGGCGACGCGATAGGGACGCGGAATCAGCGCCGCCCCCGAGGAAATGTTGACGATGGTCGCGCCGGCCTCGGCCTGCAGATAACTCAACGCCGCGCGGATGACCAGGAACGGACCAGTCAGATTGACTTCGATCAGCCTGCGCCAGAGTTCCGGCGTCGTATCGCCGACGGAAGCCATTGCGGGTATGCCCGCGGCATTCACAATCCCGTCGATTCCCGACAATCGGTCGGCTGCCTGACGCACGGCGCTGTCCACCTGGGCCGCATCCGACACGTCTGCCGCGATGCCGATGCCGATGCCGCCCAGTTCACCGGCTACCGCTGCCGCGGCCGCGCCATCGCGGTCAATGATCGCGACCTTCGCGCCGTGCGCAGCAAACAGCCTCGCAGTGGCGCGGCCGATCCCCGATGCGCCACCCGTGACGACGACCCGGCGTCCTTGCATGCGCGCGGCGCCACCTGCTGCTGTGCCTGCGTTCAACTCCCCCATCGCATTGCCCCCGATTCTCCGCGTCGCCGGCGTGCAAGCGCCCTGCACTCGCATGCACGGGATCCGCCTCGAATCCGTCGACCGGACCTCTCTCCAACACGGCGTACCGATCATTGCAGATTTGCCGCGCGCGTACTGGCTGCATTTTGGAAAATCACTTTTAACTGCAAGGAAGTGTGGCTGCCCTCGGGCGCCCCATCCAGCGCACCGCTCGCGCGCGGCTGGAGGATTGCGGGTCATCGACACGCACCTGCAGAAGGCCCGGATCACGAGGGCGGGCCGTGGAGGAACTCAGTTCAACAGGCATTGCCCGCAAGGTCTGCCGCGACGCCGACAGCGCCCCCTTGGCCAACGCGCTGCATCGAATGGGATTCCCCCGCTTCAGTCGAGAATGATTCGTCCCGAGCGGATCACGCCCCCCCATTTATCGACCTCTGCCTTCACGAATGCCGAAAACTCCTCGGGCGTGTCGCCCACCACCTTGAAGCCAAGCTCTTCGAGCCGCCCCTTGACCTCCGGCGCCCGCAGCGAATTCACGATCCCATCGTGCACCTTCATCACCACATCCTGTGGCGTCCTGGCAGGCGCGAGCACGCCAAGCCATACGATTGCGTCGAATCCCGGCAAGCCGGCTTCTGAAAGCGTCGGGATATCGGGGAACACGCTGCTCCGCGAGCGGCTGGTAATGGCGAGGGCGCGCATCTTGCCCGCCTTGATGTTGGACGCGCCGAAGCCCTGACCCGCAAAGAAAATGTCCGTAAGGCCGTTCATGAGATCGGTCATTGCCGGGATGGGGGACTTGTACGGCACATGCCGCATGTCCACTTTCGCCATGCCCTTCATCAATTCGGCAAACAGATGTGAGGTCGTACCGTTGCCTCCCGATGCATAGCTCAGGCTTCCCGGACTCGAACGGGCCAGCTCGATCAGCTCCTTCACGGTCCTGGCTGGCAACTCATTGCGTACCACCAGGATGTTGGGCTCTTCGGTCGTCTTCGTGACGGGCGTGAAAGACTTGATCGGGTCATAAGATACGCTCTTGTACAGCGTCACGTTGATGGTCATGGCGTTGGTCCCGATGACCAGCGTCGACCCGTCCGGTTGCGCACGCGCCGCCGCCTCATATCCGATATTGCCGCCTGCCCCGGAAATGTTCTCGACGATGACCGGCTGGCTCCATTGCCCCCCGAGGTGCCTGGCAATAATCCGGGTCGTCAGGTCCGCTCCCCCGCCGGGCGCGAATGGAACGATGATTCGCACCGGCTTGCCGGGAAAATCCGCAGCGACTGCCGCAGCGGAACAAAGCGTCAACCCGATCGTTGCAGCCGCCATGAACTTCGAAATCGCGTTCATATCCCCCCCCCTGAACATCCACATCGAAATCTGAGCCGAAAGTCGCGCGAAACCCTGCTGGGTCCCTGTTAGGCCGCCCCAGGTCCCGCCGCGGCATCGCGCGCCTTCAATGCCGTTCGAGCGACTCGCGGCACAAGCGCCACGGTGGCCAGCGGCTTCATCGACGGATCGTCGCTCTTGCAGGCCATCTTGTAGATATCGAAGAACACCTGCCCCGCCGACGTTTCCATCCAGAACCAGTTCTCGATGGCCGACGGCGAATGCCTGCCCGGCTGCACCGACTTCGCTTCGTAGTAGTAAGCCTTCAGTTCGTCGGTCGCCAGCTTCAGCGCGGCTGCCACGCCCAGGTCGGGGCGATAGGACACCGGCGCGCCGTCGCCAATCGATGCGATCAGAAACTCACCAATCCCTGCTGGCGACAATCCCGTGGCACCGAGCGTGGTGCGCCCGCGGTGCCTGACCGCCAGGTCATGCCAGACCTGCAGCTGCCCGATCTCGTCGGCAAGCCGCTCCGCCAGCGTACCTTCCGAGCGCAGGCGCGGAAAGGTAACCGGGCAGGCCAGTCCCTCGGGCTCCGCACCGAGATCCTCGTAGGGCGC
The DNA here is from genome assembly GCA_964201515.1 of Burkholderiales bacterium. GTDB lineage: Bacteria > Pseudomonadota > Gammaproteobacteria > Burkholderiales > SG8-39 > CAIYPG01. The sequence goes on along the minus strand of CAXNGL010000067.1, from coordinate 992 downwards.
GTCCTCAGGAAAATCGTCGAGGACGGGCCCGACCTCGCGCTCCAGCAGCTCCAGCGCCGCCGCCATCACCTTGCGCTGGAAAGCTGCATCGTTGGGCACGCCAAGCGGGCGACCAAGCATGAATGGCACCCACAGCGCCCGCGGCGGCTTGATCGCCGCGGTATGTTCGCGGATCAGGCTGATCGAGACGGTCGGGATCCCCTCCTCCTCGAAGTAGTGTCCGAGTGCGCTCACGGCGCACGTGCAGCGCGGTCAGACCGGTGTCAGCAACACCGCGTCGACCTGATCCTGCTTGAGCAATCCTGCGAGCTCGCGCGCCTTGCCTTCGTAAAGCGTGATGGGCGCAATGGCACCCATGAAGGAATAGTGAAATGCAGCGGCCGCTCCCACCACCTTGTCCCTCGCCAGTTCCTTGAGTCGCTCCAGCGGAAACACGACGTTCCAGTCCGACTGGAACCCGGAACGATCGTAGTTGACCGAGACATGGCTCATGAGCACGTCGGCCGCCTGTACGTCAGACGGGATGACTCGGTAGTCCATCCCCGCGCCGCCGGAGTCGAACGGACGATCGCCGCGCACGCACAGACCCGCAGTCGTCACGATCGCCACACGCCGCTGCGCCAGCGGCTTGCCTCGGACCCAGGGGCGGCTGGGAAACGGCTTCAGCGTCGGAACCTTGCTGAGATGGGTCTCCTGCTCCTCCGGCGTCAGGTCAGCCAGTCGAACCATGAACGATCTTCCCTTGTCCCGAGTCCGCTAGGCTTCGATTAGCGTGTGTGGCAGCGCTGCCGGTTCGATGGTCACGCCATAGTCGGTGCGCGCGGCCTCAATGGACACCCGCCCGTCGCGCACGTCGGCGATCACACGCTCGGCTTCACGATCCTTCGGATCGCCATAACCGCCGCCGCCCGGCAATTCCAGGCGCACCTGGTCCCCGGCCTTGAGGCGGCTGGTGCTTCCATGGGTCAGCGGCTTTCCATTCAGCAGCAGCG
>CAXNGL010000066.1:0-12192 GCA_964201515.1 Burkholderiales bacterium | reverse complement strand
GGGGCGCTGCCCCCGCATCCCCGCAAAACCGACAGAGAAAATCCAACAACCCAGAATCCAATACACTGCCTACCTCTACAACAGATCGGTTCGCTTCGCTTCGCCGACACCAGAGAGCTCCAGGCTCATACCTGAATTGGAAAAGACTGCGAATGGGCCGCGAATGGGCCGCCGGCAAGGAGAAATAGTTGCGGGCCGGTAGAATGCGCGGTGTGTGTGTTACGCAATTCATCGGCGCAGGCGCTGTGAGCCTCCGCGTGTTTATCCCGACATGACAACCGGAAAACGACCACGCCCATGACACGAAGCTATCGCATTGCGCCCAGCATCCTCTCGGCCAATTTCGCCAGGCTGGGAGACGAAGTAACGGCGGTGGTTGCCGCAGGCGCGGACATGATCCACTTCGACGTCATGGACAATCACTACGTTCCCAACCTCACCATCGGGCCGCTGGTGTGCGAGGCGATCCGACCGCTCACCAAGGCGGCGATCGACGTTCACCTCATGGTCGAACCGGTGGATCGCATCGTGCCGGATTTTGCCAGGGCGGGGGCCAATATCATCAGCTTTCATCCGGAGGCCAGCGCCCACGTGGACCGCACCATCGGGCTCATCCACGACAGCGGCTGCAAGGCCGGGCTGGTGTTCAATCCGGCCACGCCGTTGTCCTGGCTCGATCACGTGCTCGATAAACTGGACCTTGTGCTGATCATGTCGGTAAACCCGGGCTTCGGCGGTCAGTCGTTCATTCCCGGGGCGCTGCCCAAGCTCGCCGAGGCGCGCCGTCGCATTGATGCGCTGCGCGCACAAACGGGCCGCGACATCATGCTGCAGGTGGATGGCGGCGTGAAGACCGGCAACATCGCCGGGATCGCGCGCGCCGGCGCCGACACCTTCGTCGCGGGCTCGGCCATCTTCGGCTCGAAGGATTACGCGGGCACCATTGCGGCGATGCGTGATGCACTCAAAGCGGTGGGCTGAGTCCTGCTGATCCGAATGGCACTTGTTTAAGCGCCGAAATCCGGGACAATGAATAAACCGACTCTGCTTTATTCAGAAACCGCGTTTTTATACGGATGCTGTTTATCCGTATAAAAACGCGGTTGGCCCGCGGCAGCGCTGCCAAAACCCGCACCAACGATCAATCCGTTGGTGCGGACCGTTGTTTTCGCGCGGATGATCAAGCCATCCGCACGAAAACAACGATCTTCAGTAAACCGCTCGCAGCATGAGGGGACGAGCCAAGAACCCTTAAGTCAGCAACATTCCACTAACCCGGACCAGCCGGAAGCAATCGGCTTCGCACAGTTTTTGATCCATTGCCCCATTGAGTCCCGAAGCAATCGAAATGCTTGGCCATTCGCGTGCGTTCTTGAGCGACAAGAGATTAGATCGCGGTCTGGCCGCCGTCGACCACCAGTCGCGTTGCCGTGATGAACGACGCATCATCGGAGAACAGGAAGCAGATCGGGCCGGCCAGTTCCTCGGGCCGTGCCACGCGTTTCTGGATGTTGACCTGGCCCGCCTGCTTCATGGCTTCGTCGATGTCTGTGCCGTAGCGCGCGGTGTAGGCTTTTTCGGTCATACCGGTGAGGGTGCGCCCCGGCACCAGCACGTTGACGCGCACCTCGGGGCCGGCATCCAGCGCCAATTGCTGCGAGAAGGCCATGATGGCGCCCTTGGCACCGGCGTAGGGCCCGTTGTTCTTGCCCGAGGAGAGCGCCGCGGTCGAACCGCAGTTGACGATGGATCCCGATCCCTGCGCACGCATGATGGGCAGCACATGCTTGCAGACGAGAAAGGTGCCGCCGGCGTGCACGGCGAACAGGCGGTTCCACTCTTCCAGCTTGTAGTCCTCGATGGGGCCGAACACCACGTGCCCCGCGCCATTGAACACGCAGTCGATGCGGCCGAACTTGGCGTGGGTGGTGGCAATGGCTGCCTTGACGGCGGCTTCGTCCGAGACGTCCACGCCCAGGGCGATGGCTTCTGCCGTCGCGGGCAGTGATTTCGCCACCGCATCGGCATTGTCGCGCGACAGATCCACCACGGCGACCCTGCCGCCTTCGGATGCGAATCGCCGCGCGGTGGCGGCACCGATGCCCGATCCGCCGCCCGTCACGAACAACACTTTCCCTTTGAATCGCATGTGCAACTCCTCGCTCTCGGTTATGCGCAGGACGTGCCGGCGCTCGCCCGTGTCGCAGCGCCGGATGATAGCAGGGGGCTGGCGCAATATAAGTCCGCCGTCGCAGTCCGGGTGAGGGGGCCAACACTCGCTCAAGTATGATGCGAGGGAGTTTTTTCCCGCCATCGGAATGCACGTGTCCCAGCCCGACTCCCCGCCATTGCGCACCCCCCGGTTTCATGCCGTCCTGTTCGACCTGGATGGCACGTTGCTGCACACCGTGCCCGAACTCGCCCATGCGGCCAATCGCATGCTCGAAGAGCTGGGTCGCCCGACCCTGTCCGAAGCAACCATCGGCTCCTTCGTGGGCCGCGGCATCCGGCGTACCGTGCAAAGCAGCCTTGCGGGCAGGCGCGACGGGGAAGTGGATGCTGCACTGCTCGAGCGCGGGTTGGCGGTGTTCGAGCGCGTGTATAACGAGCGGCCAGGCGCGCGCACTGAATTCTTTCCCGGCGTCATGGAGGGGCTGCAACACCTGCACGTAGCCGGCATGCCGATGGCGGTGGTGACCAACAAGGCCGGGCGATTCACACTGCAGCTGCTCGAACTCATGGGCCTGTCGCGATTCTTCGGGGCGGTGGTGAGCGGCGACACCCTGGGCGTGCAGAAGCCGCGACCGGAACCGCTGTGGCATGCCTGCGCGCAACTGGGTGTGCCGGCGGCCGAGGCGCTGTTCATCGGCGATTCGAAACACGACGTGGCTGCCGGTCGCGCTGCCGGCTGCGCGGTCTGGTGCGTTCCCTACGGTTACAACGAGGGTGAGCCGGCGACGACGCTGGCCTGCGATCGCATGGTGTCCAGCCTGGCCGTGGCGGCGCGATTGATCAATCCATGATCGCGGCGCGGGCATGAGCCGCCAGATCCCGGCGCCCTCGATGTGGCTGATGTGCGCCATGGCCCTCAGTTGGCCGATCACCATCAATGTGTTCCTGCCGGCCATCCCGGCCATCGGTGACGCATTCAACGTGGCGCCGGACCGGGTCCAGTTCGCGTTCTCCATGGGCATGCTGGCGTTCGGCTTCGCGCAGATCGTCATCGGTCCGATGATCGACAAGCTCGGTCGCAGGCCGGTGCTGCTGACGTCACTGGTCATCTTCCTGATCGGCGGCGCTGTCGGGGCCCTGGCGCCAGCATTGCCCGTGGTGACACTGGGTCGCGTGGTGCAATGCGTGGGCGTGGCGGCCCTGTTCGTGCTGGCGCGGGTCATCATCCGCGACCTCCACAGCGGCGCGCGCGCCGGCCAGGCGATGTCGCGGCTGGCCACCATCATCACCGTGGGGCCCATGGTGACGCCGATCCTCGGCGGGCTCATCGTCAGCACCGCCGGCTGGCGCTACACCTTCGGGTTCGCCGCAATGTATGCACTCGGCCTCTTGCTGTGGGCCTGGCGTGCGGGGGGCGAAACCCAGCCGCAGGCGGAACGCGGCGGCATGCCGCTTGGCATGCTCAAGCAGCAATACGGGCTGTTGTTTTCGGATCCGGTGTTCATCAGCTTCGTATTCACCGCCACCTTCGTGTCGAATGCATTCTTCACCATCATGCTGCTCACCCCGGTGCTGTTCATCAAGGACTTCGGCGTGTCGCCGGCCGCCTTCGGGGTCTGCATGCTCGGCATGACCTGCGGCCTGATGGCGGGGAGCTTTTTTGCCACCCGGCGCATTCTGCGAATGGGCATCGAGCGCATGATCGGGCGCGGCCTGGCCATCTCCACTGTCGCCCTGCTGCTCATGCTGGCGCTCACGCCGTGGCCGTCCCTGCTGATGGTGATCATCCCGGCCAGCCTGTACATGTTCGGGCACGGCATGGCCTTTCCCAACAGCATCGCCGCCTCCACTGAAGTCGATCCGCGCGTGGTGGGCGCGGCCACCGCGACGGTGGCCGCGGTCAACATGTTCATGATCGGCCTGATCACCAGTTTTTCGGCGCAGTGGCATGATGGCACCGGCCTGCCGATGACGGTGGTGTGCCTGGCGTCGAATGCCATCGCCTGGATGCTGTTCCTGAATGCACGGCGGCTGAAGGCGAAGCGCCGCGCTGCGGCCTGACCGATTGAAGACTAAGAGGCCATTTCAGAATTGCTGAAATGGCCCCTGATGTAGGGGAGCTTGAGGGGAGTATCCCCTCAATTGTGTTGGCACTCTAAGTCTGGTGGAGCAATCATGTTGATCGTCGATTCGCAAATACACATCTGGGATGCCGATACGCCGCAGCGCCCATGGGTGCCCGGGCTCGCGGCGCAGCAACCGCATCCGGTGACCAAGGACATGCTGCTGGCCGAGATGGCTACCGCCGGTGTCGATCGTGTCGTGCTGGTGCCGCCGTCGTGGGAGGGCGATCGCAACGATCTGGCCCTGGCGGCCGCGGCCGCGCATCCGGATCGCTTTGCAGTGATGGGGCGCTTTTCGCCCGATCGCGCGCAAAACCGGCAGCTTGTGCCGGGCTGGCGCACGCAGCCCGGCATGCTTGGCATGCGCCTGACTTTTCATAATGAGCCGCAGCGCTCCTGGCTCACCGACGGAACGGTCGATTGGCTGTGGCCGGCTGCCGAGGCAGCCGGCATCCCGATCATGGTCTATTCCCCGGGGCGGCCGGCGCTGTTCGCAGCGATTGCCGAGCGCCATCCCGGCCTGAAGCTCATCATCGACCATGCGGGCCTGGATGTGCACACGCGTGGTGCGGCGGCGTTCGAGCCCCTCTCCGCAACCTGCGACCTGGCGCGGTTTCCGAACGTTGCCGTGAAGGCGAGCGGGTTGGCATGCCACTCGACCGAAGGCTATCCGTTTCGCGACGTGCATGCGCCGATCCGCCAATTGGTGGACGCGTTCGGGCCGCGGCGCGCGTTCTGGGGAACCGATCTCACGCGCATGCAGTGCAGCTATCGCCAGTGCGTCACGCTGTTCACCGAGGAGCTGCCCTGGTTGCGTGGCGAAGCGCTTGCGCAGGTGATGGGACTGGCGATTTGCGACTGGCTGGACTGGCCGGTCGAAAGATCGGCGTAGGATCCGCGGCATGTCGTCTGGCACACACGAAAATCGAGCGGCAAACCTCCAGCGTTTGCGGGACATCGTTGGCGCTGCTCAACTGCTCACCGAGACTGCAGACATTGCCGGCTATGCAACCGACTGGCGCAAGCGCTTCCACGGCAGGCCGCTTGGCGTGGCGAGGCCGGGATCCGTGGGCGAGGTTGCCGCCGTGATCAGGCTGTGCAACGAGGAGGGCATTGGCGTCGTGCCGCAGGGCGGCAACACCAGTCTTGTCGGTGGCGCCACGGCATCGGTTGACGGCTCCCAGCTGGTGTTGAACCTGTCGCGCATGAATCGCGTGCGTCACCTCGACGCGATCAACAACACCATGACGGTCGAGGCCGGTTGCGTGCTGGCGACCTTGCAGCAGGCCGCTGCGGACGCCGGACGCCTGTTTCCCTTGAGCCTCGCCGCCGAAGGCACGTGCCAGATCGGCGGCAACCTCTCCACCAATGCCGGCGGCACGGCGGTGCTGCGCTATGGCAATACGCGCGACCTGGTGCTCGGGATCGAGGTGGTGCTGGCCTCCGGCGAGATCTGGAACGGGCTGCGCGGCCTGCGCAAGGACAACACGGGCTACGACATGAAGCACTTGTTCATCGGCGCAGAGGGAACGCTGGGCGTGATCACCGCTGCCGTGCTGAAGCTGTTTCCGCTGCCTGCCGAGCGTGCGGTGGCCATTGTTGCCGTTAGCAGCCCCGCCGATGCACTGGCCTTGCTGGCGCGCATGCAGCGCGATGGCGGCGAGCGCCTGACCGGCTTCGAATTGTTCTCGGACTTCTGCCTGGAACTGGTGTTGCGGCAATTCCCGGGCAGCATCGCGCCGCTTGCGACACGCGCGCCCCACTATGCATTGGTCGAGCTGTCCGACCTGCGCGCCAACGGCCGTGCCGCCGCGTTCCTCGAGGAGTCGCTGGGCGCGGCGCTGGAAGCCCGCGAGATCGGCGATGCGGCCGTGGCGAAAAGCGAGGCCCAGGCCGCGGCATTCTGGGCCCTGCGCGAGAACATCTCCGAGGCACAGGCGCGCGAAGGTGCCAACATCAAGCACGATGTGTCGCTGCCGATCTCGGCCATTGCACAGTTCATCGACGAGACCGATACGCAGCTTGCGCGTGCCTTCCCCGGCGCGCGGCTGGTGACCTTCGGCCACCTGGGCGACGGCAACCTGCATTACAACGTGTCGCCGGCGATGGGGACGACCCCCGCGCAATTCCTCGCGTCGATGGACGCGGTGAATCGCATCGTCCACGACCAGGTGGCGCGATTCGACGGTTCCATCAGCGCCGAGCACGGCCTGGGGCAACTCAAGCGCGAAGAAATCCTGCGCTACAAGTCGTCACTGGAGATCGACCTGATGCGCCGCATCAAGTCGTCGCTGGACCCGAATGGCATCATGAATCCTGGCAAGATGCTGTAATTATGCCCACTGCTACTGGCGATAGCATAGATAAACTGACAAGAATGTAAACCGGATTTAGTGCCTTGTCGCGGGCCGCCGGCACGTTCGCCTGGAGTCGGTCCCGCCTCGAGCGGTGGGTGCGCTGTGGTATAGTTTTCCCATCATGTATCGCACCGCGAAGAGTTCCCTGTGACCGCAATTCGAAACCCGATGCGTTCCACGATTTCGGCGGGCCACCGGCCGCGATCCGGGCGTTCGCCCGCGTTCGGGTGTGCTGCCTCTGACTTCTTCCTCGGCGCCGTCGGCGGGCGCTGGCGTAGCTGGCGACCCTAGCCGCCCCAGCCACATTGGCCGCGCCACGGTTCGCCGCATGGGCAGACCGTCGCGCAATTCAGTAGCGCCGCTGTCTTCGGCGCCTCGTTCCCGAATCCATCCGATGGAGTTGCACCGTGACTGAATCAGAGTTCGCCGGCCTTGCCGCGCAGGGCTTCAACCGCATCCCCGTGGTCGTGCAGACCTTCGCCGATCTCGACACGCCATTGTCGGTGTATCTCAAGCTCGCCAACCTGCCGGGCAGCTACCTGCTCGAATCGGTGGTCGGCGGCGAGCGCTTCGGACGCTATTCGTTCATCGGTCTGCCCAGCCGCGTGCGAATTGTGGTGCGCGGCATGCAGACGCAGGTGCTCGACGGGGACAAGGTGATAGAGGAATCCGGCGCGGACCCGCTGGAATTCATCCGCAGTTACCTCCGGCGATTCCGCGCCGCGCCGCTGCCGGGGTTGCCCCGTTTTGCCGGCGGCCTGGTGGGCAGCTTCGGCTACGACACCGTGCGCTATATCGAAACCAAGCTGGCCAAGCGGCCCTTGAAGCCCGACCCCATCGGCACGCCGGACATCGTGCTGCTGCAGTCGGAGGAAATCGCCGTCTTCGACAACCTGGCCGGCAAGCTTTACTTCGTCGTGTATGCCGACCCCGGCGTGGCAGGCGCGCTGGGTGCTGCGCGCAGCCGCCTCTCCGCGTTGCTGGAGGGGTTGCGCCAGCCGGTGCAGATTCCGCAGCACGGCCCGGGCGGCGCGCACCAGCCGTGCTCGGGCATCGGCGAGGAGGCCTTCCTCAAGGCCGTGGCGCGCTCCAAGCAATACATTTACGACGGCGACATCATGCAGGTGCAGATCTCGCAGCGCCTGTCGCGCAAGTTTGACGGCGAGCCGCTGTCCTTGTACCGCTCACTGCGCACGCTCAACCCGTCGCCCTACATGTACTTCTTCAATTTCGGCGATTTCCAGATCGTCGGCGCGTCGCCCGAGATCCTGGTGCGCCTCGAGGGCGACAAGGTGACCTTGCGGCCCATCGCGGGAACACGCCGTCGCGGCGCCACGCCGGCCGAGGACGAGGCGCTGGCGGCCGAACTGCTGGCTGACCCCAAGGAGCGCGCCGAGCACGTCATGCTGATCGACCTGGGGCGCAACGACGTCGGGCGCATCGCCAGGACGGGCACGGTGAAGGTGACCGAGAACATGGTGATCGAGCGCTACTCGCACGTGATGCACATCGTGTCCAATGTCGAGGGCACGCTGCAGCCTGGCCTGGATGCCATGGAAGTACTGAAGGCGACCTTTCCCGCGGGCACGGTGACCGGCACGCCCAAGGTGCGCGCCATGGAAATCATCGACCAGCTGGAGCCGGTCAAGCGCGGCGTGTACGCCGGGGCCTGTGGCTACCTCGGCTACCACGGCGACATGGACCTGGCGATCGCCATTCGCACCGGCATCATCAAGGACGGCGAACTGCACGTGCAGGCGGCCGCCGGCATCGTCGCCGATTCGGTGCCGGCCTCGGAGTGGAACGAGACGGGCATCAAGGCGCGCGCCTTGTTGCGTGCCGCCGAAGTGGCCTCGGAGGGGCTCGATACGCGCATGGATTGAGCGGCCTCGCCGCCGCCCACAATTGTTTGGATTTGTGACGCAATGCCTGTGCATTTTTGCGACGCACCGCGAAAGTGGCCGTGCTATGGTTCACGCAACGCCTCCACGCGGAGGACGTGGCATCGGATGCGCTGGCACAACAGCCGACGCGGGCCATGCACCCACCCCGGCAGTTCAATCAGAGGAGAGAGATAACATGAAGAAATTGTTTCCCGCCGCGGTGGCGGCATTGATGGGCATGTCCGTCGCCGGTGGCGCGATCGCCGCAGCGAAGATCGAGAAGATCGAAGCGCCCAGCCCGACGGTGACCATGGAAGGCGGCAAGGCCACGGTGAAATTCACCGTCGGCGGCAGTTCCGACGACCGCGACAACTGCGGCTACTGGGTCGATTACGGCGACGGCAGCAATCCGGATACCCGCATCCTCTCCAAGAGCGACGGCCTGTTTCCGCGCGTCATGGAACACACCTTCACCAAGGCCGGCAGTTTCACGGTCAAGGTCACGGGCCAGCGGGTGAAGGTCACGCTGGGCTGCAATGGCGAGGCGTCCTCGGTCATCAATGTCGTGGCTCCGGCTGCAGCAGCAGGGGCGGCAAAAGCGGCGCCCGCGGCAAAAGCCGTCGCAGCGGCCCCCGCCGCGCCAACCTGCCCTGACGGCTGGATGGTGCAGGCCAAGTCGGTGGACAAGAAGACCGGCGCCTTCGCCTGCGGCCCGAAAATGCCCGAGAAGAAGATGGAATGCGGTGCGGCACTGGCGTACTACGAGACCGTCGCCGCCGTGGGTTGCCGCAAGGGAAAGTAGGGCGTTGCCTTCATTCTCCTGCAGCGAACGGATTTTTCATTCGTGCAGGCTTTGGCAGCGCTGCTGCGGGCCAACCGCGTTTCCATACGGATAAACACCATCCGTATGGAAACGCGGTTTCTGAATAAAGCGGAGTCGGTTTACTGTTTGCCCTGGATTTCGGCGCTAATGTAAAAGCGCCATTCCCACTACCTCCAGTGCAGCCGGTTATCCACGGCGAGCAGGATGCCGTTGGCAATGATGGCGAACACGCCGATCATCAGCGTGATCGCCATCATGGTGGCGACATCATTGATGCTGATGCCGTTCATGATCATGAAGCCCAGGCCGCGCTTGGAGGCGAACATCTCGCCCACCATCACGCCGAGGAACGTCACCGAAAAGCTCAGGCGCATGGCGGTGACGATTTCCGGCACCGTGGCCGGTATGAATACGGTGCCGAACGCCTGCACCGGGTTGAGCCGGAATGCGCGCGCGGTGCGTTTGAGCGACGGGTTGAGCGAGCGGATGGCGTTGAGCGTGATCAGCGTCATCGGCACCAGGCCATGCATGGCGCCGAAGGCCACCTTGGCGGTGAAGCCCAGGCCGAACAGCAGCAGGATCACCGGGTAGAGGGTGACTTTCGGCACCGCCTGGAAGGTGACGATCAGCGGCTCGACGATTTCTCCGAGCCGCTTGTTGGCGCCCAGCACCACGCCGATGAGCGTGCCGCCAATGCAGGAGATCAGCAGCGACACCCACAGTGCATTCAGGGTTTCGCGCATGTGCCCGCCGAAGGTCTCCGATCGCGAGAGCGAAATGACGCGCTTCACCGTTTCCAGCGGCGAGGTGAGCACTTCGCTGCCGCCCGCGGCGCTGCCCAGTTGCCAGACGCCGATGAACAGCAGCGTCACCACCAGGCTCTCGCCGATGCGCACCAGGATGCCAGCCGACGGCAGGCCGGATACGCCCGAGACCTTCCCCGAGGCCGCGTCATAGCGCACGCGCTTCTCGAGGGCATTGAGCGCCGTCAGCAGCAGGGTCACGAAGCCGATGACGAACAGCAGCAGGGCGTACATGGACGGGTTGTCGAAATCGTTGTAGGCATAGGAGATCGAGTAGCCCAGGCCGGCAGCGGAGAGGATGAATTCCGAGCCGATGACCCCCGCGATGGAGTACCCCAGCGCGAGCTTGGCACCGGTGAAGAGATACGGCGCGGCCGCCGGCAACTTGAGCAGAAAGGCCGACTGCACGGGCCCCAGGCGGAAGGTGCGGCCCACCTTGCCCAGCACCGGCGGGATGCGGTCGATGCCGCTGATGGTGTTGGTCACCATGGCAATCAGCGCATACAGGAAGCCCATCAGTATGATGGGGATGTCGTTCATGCCGAACAGGATGATGGCCAGCGGGTAGAACACGAAGAATGGCAGAGCGTAATAACTCACCATTACCGGTTCCAGCGCCCGGCGCACGCGCGGCAGGCCGTGCAGGCTCACGCCGCCGATGAACCCGGCCACCAGCGACAGGGCGGCTGCGGCGAAGATGTTGCGCAGGGTCGAGTAGGCCTGGCCCCAGAATTTCTCCGTGCCCATCAGCGCCCACAGCTTGATGACCATGGTCGAGGGCGGCACCATGGTCATGCGGCCGATGACTCCGTAGCGGCACAGCACTTCGAGCAGCACGAAGAACGCGACGATCAGCAGCGTGCGGATGAGCGTGCTGCTGCGCATCAGGCTTTTCCGTCGCTGGCCATGGCCTTCATGGATTCGCTGCGCAGTTTGTCCCACAGGCGCGCCGTGACGCGGCCGAAGGCCGGGTCGCTGGCAATGCGGCTGTCGCGCTCACGCGGCCAGCCGGTCTCCACGATGTCGATGAAGCGGCCCGGGCGTGCCGACATGACGCCGATGCGGTCGGAGAGCATGGCCGCCTCGTCCAGCGAATGCGTGATCAGCAGCACCGTGGCGTTGGTCTCGCGCCACAGCCGCAGCAGCTCATCGCCCATCAGGAGGCGCGTCTGCTGGTCGAGTGCGCCGAACGGTTCGTCGAGCAGGAACAGGCGCGGGCGCATCACCAGCGTGCGGGCGATGCACACGCGCTGGCGCATGCCGCCGGACAGTTGCGAGGGGTGGGCGCCCCCGAAATCTTTCAGCCCCATGAACTCCACGGCGAAATCGACGCGGCGTGAAATCTCGGCGGCATCGACCCCTGCACGCTTCAAGCCGAAGGCGATGTTGTCGCGCACCGTCAGCCAGGGAAAGGAGGCGTCGTCCTGGAACACCACGCCGACGCCTTCGGGCACCGTGCCTGCCACAGGCCGGCCCTCGAAGCTGACGCGGCCCTCGGTGGGCAGGCTAAGTCCGGCCGCGATGTCGAGTAGTGTGGATTTGCCGCAGCCGGAAGGACCAACGATGGAAAAGAACTCGCCCTGGCGAAGGTCGAGGTCGACCGGCCCCAGGGCGTGCAGCTTGCCGTTGAAGATGCGGGTGACGCCTTGCAGCGATGCGGAGACTGTAGCTTCGGCCATCTGATGTGTCTCAGTTAGGGAAACACTGACAAGGGGGCCTGCCCCCTTGTAAATCCCCCGACTTCAGAGGGAAGCTTGTCGTTGGATTTCTAATTGTAGGGACTCGATCAGCGCTTCCTTAGGCAACTCAGTTGCGTAGATCAGCCGGCAGCAAGGACCGGTCGATCAACTTGTTCCAGTCCACCGGGCCCTTCAGCGAGCCGGTCCGCTCCAGCGCCTTGGCCATGGCGTCCATGCCTGCCAACTCGATGTTGCCGGCGCTCCAGTACTTGATCTCGACGAGGCGTTTGACCGCGCGGATCGACACGTCGACGGGCAGGGTGTCCCCATAGCGCTTGGCGATCAGGCGGCC